>NZ_VRUZ01000040.1:0-35240 GCF_008039485.1 Methylobacterium sp. WL69
CGCTTCTGCCGGCTTCTTGGCCGGTCCGGATGTCTGCTTCATCTTCGCTCCTCAGGGGCTACGATGAACCAGCCATCCTCCGTTCGTGAAGACCCTCATTCTGTCCCACAGGTGCTGACGTCGGACAGTCCGCTGTCTACAAGCTCCACCCCGATCGCGGCGCGCCAATTAGCATGGACGCCAAGCTGTTCGACGATGGCAACGCGACGGTCGGAGATCGCATCAGTAGCGATGCTTTCCACTTCTAAGCAAGCATTTCGGAATGCACCCGGCGAATCAAGGAAGAGCGATCGTGCGTATCAATGTGCATTCCGCCGACACGCGGGCAGCGTTCGGTTGCATCGAGCGCTGCCACACTGCATGGTTCAGCGAGCAAGCTGAGCCTCTGAACTGCTTTCGCCTACTCGTGCCGGTGCTTCTCTTCCTCGGCTTCCGTGCCAGGCCGGTCGCTCGGACCCTCGGGTGTCTCCCGAACGGTGCCGTGATCGGCGTCGCGCGGGGATACCGCAGCTCCGCCTTCATCAGGCTTGGGGTGCTTCTCACGTTCCCCCTGCGCCTGGTCGTAGGTCGTCTCAGGCAGGTTCTGATTCGAAGCGCTCAGGTTGGACATGCATCGCTCTCCGGTTTGGCGAGCAACGCGTTGAGCGCGGGAACGGTTCGCTGATGCCGCGTCGAGCCGCCGTCGTCACGCAGGCCGACATCGCCAGGGCGATCCGGGCTGTCCAGGCTGCGGGCCTGCCGGTCATGCGAGTCATCGTCCGCTCCGATGGCGTCGCCGTCGAGACGGTGCGCCCGCCTGATCAGAATGCCGACCCCCAGCTTCCCAACGAGGTTGCCAACAATGAGCGGGTGGTGGTCCTATGACCACCGACATGCCCCGCCCCCGTCCGCCTCATCTCGTTCGTGAGACCACCCGCCACGGCACGGTGGTCTGGTACGTGCGAGTAGGGCAGGGGCCGCGCACCCGGATGCGCGAGGCCTACAACAGCCCTGAATTCTGGCGCGACTACCGCCTCGCGGTCGAGGGCAGGCCGACGGTCGAACCCAGCGGCCCGGCGCCCGGGACGCTCGCCTGGCTGATCGCGAAGTACCTCACCACGGCCGAGTGGTCCGATTTTGCGGCGGCGACGCGCAAGCAGCGCCATGCGGTTTATCGCGCCATCGAGGAAACGGCCGGGGCCGAACCGATCAAGGCCATCGACCGTCGGGCCATCCTGGCCGGTCGGGATCGACGGCGGGACAAGCCGCATGCGGCCAACAATTTCCTGAAGGCGATGCGAGGCCTCTTCGGCTGGGCGGTCAACGCCGACTACGTCAGGGTCGACCCAACGCTCGGCGTAAAGCTGTTGTCCGGCGACAATGACGATACGGGCTTTCACGCCTGGACCGAGGACGAGCTCGGGCGCTTCGAGGCACGCTGGCCCGTCGGGACCCGACAGCGCCTCGCATTCGATCTGTTGCTCTACACAGGCCTGCGCCGCGGCGATGCTGTACGCCTCGGTCCGCCGCACGTCCGCGACGGCGAGTTCACCCTGCGCACCGAGAAGACCGGAATGGTGGTCATCGCTCCGATCCTGCCGCCCCTCGCCACCTCGATCGCGGCCGCCTCGACCGGCGAGCTGACGTTCATCGCGACAGATCGCGGACGCCCCTTCACCAAGGAGTCGTTTGGGACGTGGTTCGGGAAGGTGTGCCGGGAGGCCGATTGCCCGGGCTCGGCTCATGGCCTGCGCAAGGCCGGGGCGCGGCGGGCCGCCGAGGCCGGCGCCAGCGAGGCGCAGCTCAATGCCTTGTTCGGATGGGCCGATGGAAGTCGGGAAAGCGCGACCTACACAAGAACCGCGAACCGCGCGCGGTTGGCCCGTGAGGCCAAAAGAAATCCCGCACCGGTGTCCCGGGTGCGGGATGAAAACCTAAAAGCGATTTGATTTCCAGGACTTAGAAATCAATTGGTGCCCAGGAAAGGACTCGAACCTTCACCTCTTGCAAGACTGGTACCTGAAACCAGCGCGTCTACCAATTCCGCCACCTGGGCTCGCCGGAGCCGCTCGCGGCGCCGACGTGGGTTCGTTTAGGCGGAGCGGGGGCACCCGTCAATCGGGATTTTCGCGAGCCCGCTCCGCGGTGTCGGGCTCAGGCGTTCGGCCAGTCGCGGATGTCGACGAAGTGCCCCGCCACCGCCGCCGCCGCCGCCATGGCGGGGGAGACGAGGTGGGTGCGGCCGCGGTGGCCCTGGCGGCCCTCGAAGTTGCGGTTCGAGGTCGAGGCGCAGCGCTCGTCGGGGCTGAGGCGGTCGGCGTTCATGCCGAGGCACATGGAGCAGCCCGGCTCGCGCCAGTCGAACCCCGCCGCCTTGAGGATGCGGTCGAGGCCTTCGGCCTCGGCCTGGGCTTTCACCACGCCGGAGCCCGGCACCACCATGGCGGAGACGTTGGCGTGGACCTTGCGGCCCTCCACCACCTTGGCCACCGCCCGCAGGTCCTCGATGCGGCCGTTGGTGCACGAGCCGATGAACACCCGGTCGATGGCGATGTCGGTGATCTTCGTCCCCGGCACCAAGCCCATGTAGTCGAGGGCCTTCTCCTTCGACTGGCGCTTGTTCTCGTCGAGGATCCGGGCCGGGTCCGGCACGGCGCCGGAGATCGAGACCACGTCCTCGGGGCTGGTGCCCCAGCTGACGATGGGGGGAAGGTTCGCCGCGTCGAGCCGCACCTCGCGGTCGAAATGCGCGCCCTCGTCCGAGACCAGGGTCTCCCAGTAGGCGCGGGCGCGCTCGAACGCCTCGCCCTGCGGCGCTTTCGGTCGGCCCTTCACGTACGCGAAGGTGGTGGCGTCGGGCGCGACCAGGCCGGCGCGGGCGCCGCCCTCGATGGACATGTTGCAGATGGTCATCCGGCCCTCCATCGAAAGGGCGCGGATGGCCTCGCCGGCATACTCGATGACGTAGCCGGTGCCGCCGGCGGTGCCGATCTCGCCGATGATGGCGAGGATGATGTCCTTCGCCGTCACGCCGGGCGGCAGGGTGCCGTCCACGGTGACGCGCATGTTCTTCGCCTTCTTCTGCAGCAGCGTCTGGGTGGCGAGGACGTGCTCCACCTCCGAGGTGCCGATGCCGTGGGCCAGGGCCCCGAAGGCGCCGTGGGTCGAGGTGTGGCTGTCGCCGCAGACGATGGTCTGGCCCGGCAGGGTGAAGCCCTGCTCGGGGCCGATGACGTGGACGATGCCCTGGCGCCGGTCGAGGGCGTCGTAGAACTCGATGCCGAACTCGCGCACGTTCTCGGCGAGCGCCTCCAGCTGGATGCGGCTCTCCGGGTCCTCGATGCCGAAGCTGCGGTCCGAGGTCTGGACGTTGTGGTCCACCACCGCCAGGGTCTTTTCCGGGTGGCGCACCCGGCGCCCGGCCACGCGCAGCCCCTCGAACGCCTGCGGGCTCGTCACCTCGTGGACGAGGTGGCGGTCGATGTAGAGGAGGCTGGTGCCATCCGGCTCGACATCGACCACGTGGTCGTCCCAGATCTTGTCGTAGAGGGTGCGCGGCGCGGTCATGATTGGGTTGTCTTCGCGTTTCTCGGCGGGCCTCGAGGCCCAGGTTCCCTTTAGTAATGTTCCAGACCGTTCGGCGAAAGTGGGGCGTGCGGCCCCCGTCGGATGGCTGCGGCGAGGTTTTCGCATGGCGAGGCCCGGTGTGGGGGGCGCCACCACCTCACTGGACCGGCCCCCGGTCCTCGGCTTAAAGCGGACGAGCGGCCTCCGGGGCCGCGTACCGGCGTCCCGAAGGCCCGCCAGAAGGTCCCCCATGCTGCCCGTCGATCTGCTGCTGCTCAAACCCCTGCAGCCGAGCGTCATGGAGGCCCTGGTCGAGCGGTTCACCCTGCACCGGGCCGACACCGCCCCGGACCGCCCGGCGTTCTACGCCGCCATCGGCCCGCGCATCCGCGCCATGGCGACGGGCGCGCAGGCGCCCGTGGACGCCGCCCTCCTGGCGCACCTGCCCAACCTCGAGATCGTGGCGAGCTTCGGGGTCGGCTACGACACCATCGACACGGCCTGCGCCGCCGCGCGCGGCATCGTGGTGACGAACACCCCCGACGTCCTCTCCGACGAGGTCGCCGACCTCGCCCTCGGCCTGCTGCTCGCCACCCTGCGCCAGATCCCGCAGGCGGACCGCTACCTGCGGGCGGGCCACTGGCCGGGCAAGCCCTATCCCCTGACCCCGACCCTGCGCGGGCGAACCGTCGGCATTCTGGGCCTCGGGCGCATCGGCCGGGCCATCGCCACCCGCCTCGAAGGGTTCGGCGTCGCCATCGCCTATCACGGTCGTCGCCGGCAGGCGGAGGTGCCCTACGCCTACCACGCCTCCCTCGTGGAGATGGCGCGGGCCGTCGACGTCCTCGTGGTGGTGGCGCCGGGCGGCCCGGAGACGGACGGCCTCGTCGGGGCCGCGGTGCTGGAAGCCCTCGGGCCGCAGGGCATCCTCGTCAACGTGGCGCGCGGCAGCGTGGTGGACGAGGCCGCCCTCGTCGCGGCCCTGCGCGACGGCACGATCCTCGGGGCCGGACTCGACGTGTTCGCCCGCGAGCCGCACGTGCCGGCCGACCTCGTCGCCATGGACCACGTCGTGCTCCTGCCGCATGTTGGTTCGGCCTCGGTCCACACCCGCGAGGCCATGGGCCGCCTCGTGGTCGAGAACCTCACCCACTGGTTCGCCGGCCGCGGACCGCTGACCCCGGTGCCGGAGACGCCCGTGCCGGTCCGGAGCGCCGGAGCGTGAGCGCCGCCGCATCGGCCCGCGCGCTGGCAGTCTGCGCCGCCCTCGCGGTGGGCGGCCTCGCCGTGGCGCAGGACGCCCAGCCGCCCGGGGCCGTTCCGGCGCCGACGGACGCGCCCGCGTCCGAGACCGTCCCCCCGGCGCCGTTCGTCGAAAGCCTGCCCAAGGACATCGCCGGGGTGCCGGGCACCTGGGACCTGTCCCGCGACGGCAGCACCCGGCGCTGCGTCATGACCCTGTCGAGCGAGAGCGGCGAGGCCGGGCGGCGCCTGTCGTTTCCCGCCGGATGCCGCCGCGCCCTGCCGGTGCTGAACGGCGTCGCCGGCTGGCTGTTCACCGACGGGACCCTGCGCTTCGTCGACAAGAACGTCCGCCCGGTCCTGCCCTTCACCCGCCGGCCGGACGCGCGCAGCCTCGCGGCGCAGACGGAATCCGGCGAGCACTACAGCCTCGTGCCCCTGCAGATCGTCGCCATGGTGCCGCCGACTGCGGCGGTGCCGTCGGCCCCGGTGCCGCCGCCGGCGACTCCCCAGGCGGGCACACCGGCATCCGCGCCGCTGGCGGCGGAAACGGATCTCGGCGGCGAGGCGCCCCCGGCCGGCCTCTACACCCTCGACCGTTACCGCGACCAGGATGTCTGCCGCCTGGAGCTGACGCAGGCGCCCGCGCCCGCGCCCGTGCGGCTCCTCGACGGCTGCCGCGACAGCGGCCTCAGCGTGTTCGATCCCGTGTCCTGGCAGTTCGCGCGGGGGCGGCTCGTCCTGAACGCCCGGCGCGGGCACACGGTCAACCTCATCCCCACGGGGGACGGACGCTGGCGCCGCGATCCGGAGGTGGGCGTCACCTTCGTCCTGCGCCGGATCCCGGCGCCCTCCCGGTAGGGATCGCCCTTGGGTTTGCCCCTCTCGTTTGCCCCTGGCACGCCCCCGGATTATGCCGTCGCGATGCTCACCGTCGCCGCCCTCTACCGCTTCGTCGATCTGCCGGATGCGGCCGCGCTCCGCGCGCCCGTCGAAGCCCTGTGCCGGGATCTCGGAATCACCGGCACCCTGCTGCTGGCCCGCGAGGGGATCAACGGCACGGTGGCGGGCGAAGCCGGCGCCGTCGCGAGGTTCGTCGATGCCCTCCGCACCGGGCCGCCGTTCGGCGGACGCCTCGGCGACCTCGACGTCAAACTGTCCTCGGCCGACGCGCCGCCGTTCGGGCGCCTCAAGGTCCGGGTGAAGCCCGAGATCGTGACTTTCGACGGCGGCGCCACCCACCCGGCCGTGGCCCCGGCGACGCCCGTCGCCCCCGAGGCCTGGAACGGGCTCCTCGACACGCCGGGGCTGCTGCTCATCGACACCCGCAACGCCTTCGAGGTGGCGTTGGGGAGCTTTCCCGGCGCCGTCGATCCGGGCACGAAGCGCTTCGGCGACTTCCGCGCCTACGTCGACGGGCTCGACCCGGCGGCGCACCCGAAGGTGGCGATGTTCTGCACCGGCGGCATCCGCTGCGAGAAGGCCGGGGCCTACATGCGCGCCCGCGGGTTCGCCGAGGTCCACACCCTGGCGGGCGGCATCCTGCGCTACCTCGAGGCGGTGCCGGACTCCGAAAACCGCTGGACGGGCGACTGCTTCGTCTTCGACGGCCGCATCGCCCTCGGTCCCGCCCTCGTGGAGCGGCCCGACCACGCCCCGGAGACCCTGCGATGAGGGACCCTGCGATGAGCCACCCCGAGATGAGCGACCCCGACCTCGGCCTCCGCATCGACGCCCTGGAGATGCGCCTGACCGAGCAGGATGCGGTCATCGACGACCTCAACGCCACCATCACGGCGCAGTGGCGCCAGATCGACGCCCTCACGCGGCGGATGGCGAAGCTGGCGGAGGAGATGGAAGAGGCGGGAAGCCGCCCCGGCACCCATGCGCCGGAGCCGCCGCCCCCGCATTACTGATCGCCCGTGACTGATCGCGCGGTCCGCCCGCGAATCCGGGCCGCCTCGACACGTGCCCCGGGCTGTGGCTTCGTAGGCCTCCGGTGCGGGAGACAGGGCCATGGCCTACCGGTGCGAACTCGGCGGCGAGCGCTACAGCTTTTCCGACCTCCGACACGTGCTCGCCGCGGCCTCGCCCCGGCGCTCGGGCGACGAGCTGGCGGGGCTGGCGGCCGCGAGCGATGCCCAGCGGATCGCCGCCCGTCGCGTCCTCGCCGACCTGCCGCTCCGGGTGTTCCTCACCGAGGCTCTGGTCCCCTACGAGGACGACGAGGTCACCCGGCTCATCATCGACACCCACGATGCCGCCGCCTTCGCCCCCGTGGCGCACCTCACGGTCGGGGGTTTTCGCGATTGGCTCCTGTCCCACGCGGCCACCTCCGCGGTCCTCGCCGCCCTGGCGCCGGGCCTGACGCCCGAGATGGTGGCGGCGGTGTCGAAACTGATGCGGGCCCAGGACCTCATCGTGGTGGCGCGCAAGTGCCGGGTGGTGACGGCGTTCCGCACCACCATCGGACTGCCCGGGCGCCTCGGCACGCGGCTGCAGCCCAACCACCCCACCGACGACCCGCGCGGCATCGCGGCTTCCGTCCTCGACGGCCTGCTCTACGGCGTGGGGGACGCCTGCATCGGCATCAACCCCGCCACCGACAGCGTCGAGAACGCCGGCGCGCTGATGACCATGCTCGACGAGCTTCGCCAGCACTATGCGATTCCCGCCCAGACCTGCGTGCTGACCCACGTCACCAACGCCCTCGCCATCCTGGAGCGCGGCGCCCCCGTCGACCTCGTGTTCCAGTCGGTCGCCGGCACCGAGGCGGCCAACCGCGGCTTCGGCGTCGATCTCGCGGTGCTGGCCGAGGCCCACGACGCGGCCCGCGGCCTGAAGCGCGGGACGGTGGGCGACAACGTGATGTATTTCGAGACCGGCCAGGGCGCGGCGCTGTCGGCCGACGCCCATCACGGCGTCGATCAGCAGACGGTGGAGGCCCGCGCCTATGCCGTCGCCCGCGCCTTCCGGCCGCTCCTGGTCAACACCGTGGTGGGCTTCATCGGCCCGGAATATCTCTTCGACGGCAAGCAGATCGCCCGCGCCGGCCTGGAGGATCATTTCTGCGGCAAGCTGCTCGGCCTGCCGATGGGCTGCGACGTCTGCTACACCAACCACGCCGAGGCCGACCAGGACGACATGGACGGGCTGATGACCCTGCTGACGGTGGCCGGGTGCAGCTTCCTCATCGCCGTGCCGGGCTCGGACGACATCATGCTCAACTACCAGAGCCTGTCGTTCCACGATGTGCTGACCCTGCGCACCACCCTGCGGGTCCGCGCCGCCCCCGAGTTCGAGGCGTGGCTCGACCAGATGGGCATGACCACGCCGGAGGGCGGCATCCGCGAGCTCGAACCCCGCCACCCGAGCCTGACCCGCCTCATGGACCGCGCGAGCCGAGTGGTTTGATGCGGCTGGATCGGAGGAGAGGCTCACCATGAGCGACGGCACGCCCGCCACCGCCGCCGACCGCTGGGCGGCCCTCCGGTCGGCGACCTCCGCCCGCATCGGCCTCGGACGCCGGGGCGACGCGATGCCCCTGGAGGCGGTGCTGGACTTCCAGCTCGCCCATGCCAGGGCGCGCGACGCCGTTCACGCCGCCCTCGACGTCGCGGCCCTGGAGGACGCGTTGCGGCCCCATCCGGTGGTGCGCGTCCGCAGCGCCGCCCCCGACCGCGCGACCTACCTGCGCCGGCCCGACCTCGGCCGCACCCTCGACCCGGACAGCACCCTCGACGGCGCGGCGGACGGCGTCGATCTCGTTTTCGTCGTGGCGGATGGCCTATCGGCGATGGCGGTGCAGAGCCAGGCCGCCCCGTTGATCCATGCCTGCCTCGCGCGCCTCGACGGGCTCTCGGTCGCCCCCGTCGTGGTGGCGAGCCAGGCCCGCGTCGCCATCGGCGACCCCATCGGAGAAAAGCTCGGGGCGCGCCTGTGCGCCGTCCTCATCGGTGAGCGCCCCGGCCTCAGCGTCGCCGATAGCCTCGGGATCTACGTCACCTATGGACCGCGCCCGGGCCGGCGCGACTCGGAGCGCAACTGCATCTCCAACATCCACGACCGGGGCGGCCTGTCCATCGACCGCGCCGCCGACACCCTGGTCCGGCTCGCCCGCGAGGCCCTGCAGCGCGGTGTGACGGGCGTCGCCCTCAAGACTAGCCTCGGCGTCGAACCGGACGCGCCTGGACTTCCACCTGCGACGGCGGGTCGATCCCGCAATGCGGAACCCCCGTCAGGCTAAAGGCTTGAGACAACGCCGGCTGCTCCTTGGGGACGCTGGCGTACCAGATCACCTGAGGGGGTGATTTGCTCGAGAGATGGCCCAAGCATCATGATCATCACCCGCACCGCACCGTTCCTGCTGCTCCTGTCCCTGGGTTTGCCCGCCGCGGCACAGCCGGCACCCGGCCTCGACAGGCCCCTGCTGGTCCACGGCAACTATTGCGGCCCCGGCAACAATGCACCGCTGCCGCCCATCGATGCCCTCGACGCGGCCTGCGCCCGGCACGATGCCTGTACGCCGTCGGGCGGTCTGCCGTCGAAGGCCTGCAACATGCGTCTCGAGCGCGAGGCCGCTGCCGTTTCCCGCGATCCACGCCAATCCGAGGACGTGCGCGCCATGGCGGGCCTCGTCTCGACCAGCATCGCCCTGATCCCGTCGGAGGAAATGATCCGGCCCGCGTCGCATCGGCTCGGGACGTCGCTTCCCATGTCCCATCACCGGGACGCCCCCGTGGACGCCGACGACTGATCCGTAGACGCGTCCCTCCCCGGAAGGGGAGGGCCGCACGTCCGGAGCATGGCGAGACGGTGCGGAACGGCCCAAACGGAACGCCGTCCCGTGATCCTCGGATCACGGGACGGGTTCAGGCGGTGGCGTCGATGACGCCGGCCTCGTCCTGGGCCTGAAGGACGTCCGGGCGCGGCATCGAGATGATGTTGTACCCGGAATCGACGAAGTGGACCTCGCCGGTGACGCCGCCGGACAGGTCGGACACGAGGTACACCGCCGAACCGCCGACTTCCTCCAGGGTCACCGTGCGCCGCAGGGGGGCGTGGGCCTTCTGGTGATTGAACATGAGCCGGGCATCGGCGATGCCGGCCCCGGCGAGCGTCCGCATCGGGCCGGCCGACAGGGCGTTGACCCGGATGCCGTCCGGGCCGAGGTCGCCGGCGAGATAGCGCACCGACGCCTCCAGGGCGGCCTTGGCCACGCCCATGACGTTGTAGTTCGGCATGACCCGGGTCGAGCCGCCATAGGTCAGGGTGAGAAGCGAGCCGCCGCGGGGCATCCGCTTGGCCGCGCGCTGGGCGATCTCGGTGAACGAGAAGCATGAGATGGCCAGGGTCCGCGAAAAGTTCTCGCGAGTGGTCACGTCGACGTAGCGGCCCTTGAGCTGGTTCTTGTCGGAAAATCCGATGGCGTGGACGACGAAATCGATCCCGTCGGGAAAACGCGTGTCCAGGGCCTCGAACACCGCGTCGACGCTGGCGATATCCTCGACGTCGCAGGGAATGACCGTGTCGGACCCGAGGGATGCGGCGAGGGGAGCGACGCGACGACCGAGGGCTTCCCCCTGATAGGTGAATGCGAGTTCGGCACCGTGCTTGTGCAGGGCCGAGGCAATGCCCCAGGCAATGGAATGATTGTTGGCGACCCCCATGATGAGGCCGCGCTTACCTGTCATCAAACCCGTCATGCGTTTCCCCGTGGACGTGGCCGCGAATGGCCGCCGCACTCATCCCTGGGGATGGGCTTAGCGTGCGGGTCGCGGACCTGTCCAATTCGGGGCGACGGACGGCCTAGAAATATCCGTTCGTGTCGGCGCGAGCCCAGTCGATCAGGGCCTGCTTGGCATAGACCGCCGCGAGACCGGTGACGGCCAATCCACCGACGGTGCCCAGGGTGAACCACAGCATGCGCTTTATCCTTGCGTGTTGCAGGGAAAACGCAGCCGGAGTCCGGGGGTTCCGACGGTCTCAGGCGTCGACGTTCTTCAGCACCAGGGTGGCGTTGGTGCCACCGAAACCGAAGGAGTTCGACAGGACGTGACCGAGCTTGGCCCCGTCGCGGCGCTCGCGCAGGATCGGCATGTCGGCGAAGGCCGGATCGATCTCGTCGATATGCGCACTCTCGCAGATGAAGTCGTTGTTCATCATCAGGAGGGAGTAGATCGCCTCCTGCACGCCGGTGGCGCCGAGGGAGTGGCCGGTGAGGGACTTGGTGCCGGAGATCGGCGGGCACGCGTCGCCGCGGCCGAACACCTCGCGGATGGCCTCGATCTCCTTCTCGTCGCCCACGGGCGTCGAGGTGGCGTGCGGGTTGATGTAGTCGATGGGCGCGCCCTTGAGGCCGCCGATGGCCTGGCGCATGCAGCGCACGGCGCCCTCGCCGGAGGGGGCGACCATATCGTAGCCGTCGGAGGTGGCGCCGTATCCGGCGATCTCGCCGTAGATGGTGGCCCCGCGGGCCTTGGCGTGCTCGTACTCCTCCAGCACCAGCACACCGGCGCCGCCGGCGATGACGAAGCCGTCGCGGTTGGCATCGTAGGCGCGCGACGCCCTCGCCGGGGTGTCGTTGTACTTCGAGGACATGGCGCCCATGGCGTCGAACAGCACCGACAGGGTCCAGTCGAGGTCCTCGCAGCCGCCGGCGAAGATGATGTCCTGGCGCCCGCCCTGGATGATCTCGGCGGCGTTGCCGATGCAGTGGTTCGAGGTCGCGCAGGCCGAGGCGATGGAATAGTTCACGCCCTTGATCTTGAACCACGTCGCCAGGGTCGCCGAGGCGGTGGACGACATGGCCTTCGGCACCGCGAACGGGCCGACGCGCTTCGGCCCCTTCTCGACGGCGATGGCGGCGGATTCGACGATCACCTTCGTCGACGGGCCGCCCGAGCCCATGATGATGCCGGTGCGGTCGTTGGAGATGTCGCCGGCCTCGAGGCCGGACTGGCGGATCGCCTGATCCATGGCGACGTGGTTCCAGGCGGTGCCGCCGCCGTGGAACCGCATGGCGCGGCGGTCGACGATGCCCTCGGGATCGAGGCTCGGCCGGCCTTCCACCTGACTGCGGAAGCCATGCTCGGCATACGAATCCGAATGGGCGATGCCGGACTTGGCCGCGCGCAGGGAGGCCAGGACCTCGTCGGTGTTGTTGCCGATGGACGAGACGATGCCCATCCCGGTGATCACGACACGCCGCATGGACCGCTTCTTCTCCGCCGTCGGTGCTTCGGACGGCACCCTGTCGTCGTCAGTTAGGACGCTGGCGCGCCGATCTCAACCGTTTCGCCTCAGGCGGCCGGCGAGCCTTGCGCCTGGAACAGGGCGACGCGCAAGTCCTTGGCCTCGTAGATGCGGGTGCCGTCGGCCTCGAGCCAGCCGTCGGCGATGCCGAGCACGAGCTTGCCGAGGCGCACCCGCTTGATGTCGATGCCGTAGACCACCTTGGTCACCGTGGGCAGCACCTGGTCGGTGAACTTCACCTCGCCGACGCCGAGGGCCCGGCCGCGTCCTGGGGCGCCGAGCCAGCCGAGGTGGAAGCCCACGAGCTGCCACAGGGCGTCGAGGCCGAGGCAGCCGGGCATCACCGGATCGTTCTTGAAGTGGCAGCCGAAGAACCAGAGGTCCGGTCGGATGTCGAATTCCGCCAGCACGTGGCCCTTGCCGTTGGCGCCGCCCTCGGCCCCGATGGAAACGATGCGGTCGAACATCAGCATGGGCGGCAGGGGCAGCTGGGCATTGCCGGCCCCGAACAGCTCGCCGCGCCCGCAGGCCAGCAAGTCCTCGTAGGAGTACTGCGTCGCCCGGGCGGGGGCCGGGGTGCCGGTGGGTGCGGTGGGATCGGAAGCGGAAGACATGATGAGCGGATCGGTCCTCTGAGGAGGGGGATCTGTGACGGGCTAGCATCCGCCGCGCGGGAAGAGCCGTTCCGCGACGGCGGAACGGGCCGGAAAACGGCGCTTCGTTAACACAGGGCCGGTGCGCCTCAAAGCTGTGCCGGATCGCGCCTCGAAACGACTGCGCCCGCGACTGCGCCATGGCGCGTGCGGATACCGGGCGCGGGGAGGGGGGATATGCGCTCACAGCCGGGCTTGCCGGCGTCGGGGCCCTTGACCTCGGCTTGCGGCAACGCGGCAGGTTCCGTATAAACGCAGATGTGAAGACCGAAGTTTGGGTGAAATGTCAGCCACCGCGATTCCGAACATGCAGCCGTTGCAGGCCATGCTGAACGCACGGACCTCCACTCCGTCGGGCGATGTCGCCGGTCGGCGTGGCTGTCCGCTGTCCGACCTGCGCGATCGCCTGCGCCGGGCCGGCCTGCGACCGACCCGCCAGCGCCTGTCCCTCGGCTGGCTCCTGTTCGGCCGCGGAGACCGCCATCTCACGGCGGAAATGCTCTACGACGAGGCCATGCGCGCCAAGGTGCCGGTCTCGCTCGCCACGGTCTACAACACCCTGCACCAGTTCACGGAAGCCGGCCTCCTGCGTCAGCTCGCCCTCGACGGATCGAAGGCGTATTTCGACACCAATCCGAGCGAGCACCACCACTTCTTCCTCGAGGAGGAGGGCCAGGTCCTCGACATGCCGGATTGCGGCATCACCGTCGATTCGCTGCCCGATGCCCCCGAGGGCATGGAGATCGCCGGCGTCGAGGTGATCGTGCGCCTGCGCCGCCGGGGCGCCAGCGCCCGCAAGGGCTGATCGCCCCCACGCTCTTCCATCGTTGTGCACACGAAAAAGGCCCGGGGGACCGGGCCTTTTTCGTGTCTGCGGGCGGCATGCGCGTTCGATGGGATCACAGTGGGCGGAGAGCGAAGCAGGTTGCAGGGTTGAAACCTGCCCTGAGCACGGCGGTGCAACGGGACGATCCGTGTCACCCGTGCGGGCCTCATGGCAACCGCGCCGAGCCCGACCGGTTGTTGCGTTCGGCGGATATCCTCCGCCGCACAGGCGGACGGTGATGCGTTCCCCGCACCACCGTCCGGTCTCAGCTGGCGATGGCGCGCATCTCGGCGACGCCGTCGCGCAGGACGTAGCCGCGGCCCCAGACGGTCTCGATGTAGTTCTGGCCGCCCGAAGCGTTGGCGAGCTTCTTGCGCAGCTTGCAGATGAACACGTCGATGATCTTCAATTCGGGCTCGTCCATGCCGCCGTAGAGATGGTTGAGGAACATCTCCTTGGTCAGGGTCGTGCCCTTCCGCAGGGCGAGGAGTTCCAGCATCTGGTACTCCTTGCCGGTGAGGTTCACGCGGTTGCCGCCGATGGCGACGGTCTTCTCGTCGAGGTTGACGATGAGATCGCCGGTGGTGATCACCGACTGGGCGTGGCCCTGCGAACGGCGGACGATGGCGTGGATGCGGGCGACGAGCTCGTCCTTGTGGAAGGGCTTCGTCAGGTAGTCGTCGGCGCCGAAGCCGAGGCCCTTCACCTTGTCCTCGATGCCGGCCATGCCGGAAAGGATGAGGATCGGGGTCTTGACCTTCGACACCCGCAAGGCGCGCAGCACCTCGTAGCCCGACATGTCGGGCAGGTTCAGGTCGAGGAGGATGATGTCGTAATCGTAGAGCTTGCCGAGATCGATCCCTTCCTCACCGAGGTCGGTGGTGTAGGTGTTGAACCGTTCGGACTTCAGCATCAATTCGATGCTTTGCGCGACGGACGCATCGTCCTCGATCAGTAGGACACGCATAGGCCGGCTCCTTGAGACATTTACCCGTTCCTATACAAACATTGCCAACAAAACCTTAATGCCAAACGGCGGACGAACGCCGTCGCGCGGTCGGCTCCGTCGAGGTCCGGTCTCACCGCACCCGCTCCCCTACGCTCAGGATCGCGCCCATCATCGACAGGATCTTGATCGTCGAGGGAGCGTGGTCGCGCGAGGCCGCTGGCGCGGCGCGTGCCTTCCGTGAGGCGGCGCCCCACATGGGCGAAAGCCTCGCGAACCACCGGGGTGCGCGCGAGGGGCCGCGTGGCCGCCACGGCTTCGGAGATCGGCACCGCGGCCGCATCCGGGCGGTGGCCTTCCCCCGGATGCGGGACGTCTGCCGCTCCGTCGGTGGCTGCGGTTCAGTTCAGGGTCCGCTCGGCGTCGACCTTGCGGGCGAGGGCCCGCCCGACCTCGTACAGGGCTTGGCGCAAACCGGGCAGGGCGGCCTTCGCACCGTCGTCCTCGATCATCGCGTTGGCGATGAGAAGATGGTCGGCGATCGATTCCAGGTGATCATTCGTGATCGTCGCCGGGTGGGCGGGGGGCGGGATGAAGCGGCCGATCTGTCCGTAGGTCTGCAGGGCGTTGGCCGGGTCCGGCACCAGTTCGGTCATCGAGCCGAGGTAGCCGAGGAAGGTGCGGTCCGGCGGCCCGAACGAGGGAACGCCGCCGGCACCGATCCAGCGCCGACTGCCGTCCGTCGAGCAGAGGCGGAACCGGACGCTGAATTCGGAGGTCCTCTCGGCCGCCCGCGTCAACACATCCTTCACCACCGGGCGATCCTGGTCGTGGACACACGACAGCCAACCCTGGTCCAGGGCGGCCGCGACGGTCTGCCCCGTGAGCTTGGTCCATTCCTGACTGATATGACTTAAAGACCCGATTGGATCGATTGCGAAGATCACGTGCGACTCCTGCCTCAATCCAGCGTCATCGAGGATGTATCGCGTGTGTGACTGCTGATCATACAGCCAACCGATCCTGTGTTTTGACAAGATTCGCAACCCATTACGGAGTTCATGCGGTGCGACTTTATGGCCGGGAAACATGACCGAAGACCCTGACGCGCAGATTCGTGCACGCCTGCGCATGATCGCCGAGACGCTCAACCTGCCGACGGAATATTTCTACATCGAGCCGACGACGCCGGGCAGCGTCGCGGACGCGAACGAATGCCTGCGGCTCTGGTCCCGGATCAGGACGCCCGAGGGGCGCCGCCGGGCCCTGGAGATCCTCCGCGCCCTGGGGGATGACGGGGAGCCCTAGCCGCTCGACCGCGCGTGGATTCGCTTCGACCTAGGGGGCTCGCCGCCGCTACTCGGCCGCCGGCGTGTTGAGGGCCAGGAGGCGCGCCGTTCGGGTCCGGGCCGCGTTGCGCGTGGCCTCCGGTTCGCGCCCGTCCAGGGTCCGGCGCGCGTCGTTGACGGCGGCGTGGACCGCATCGATGGCGAGGATCAGGGCGCTGATGGTGCGGGTGTCGATGTTGCGGGCCCGGGCGTGCTGGACCACGTCGGCGACGAGGCTGTCGGTCTCGCGCACGAGGCCGTCGAGGTCGTCCTGGGTGCGGGCGCCGCGCACTTCGCGCAGGAGGTCGAGGAGGCGGTCGAGCACCACGTCGATGCGCTCGCGCCGCTCGCGGGCGAGGCGCTGGCCGAGCCAGGCGATGCCCGAGCCGATGGTGCCGCCGAAGAAGGCCAGGAGGTAGATGTAATCCTCGTATCGCTCGAACAGGGTCTGCTGTTCGCGCTCGAAGTAATCCACCGCGCCGGGATGGTTGGGCAGGCGCGCGCTGGTGGCGGCGACGCTCGAATCGAAATCCGGGGCCTTCATCAGCTTGGCGATGGGGGCCTGCGGCGCGAGCTTCGAGCGCCATTCGAACAGGTGCTGGGTCACGGAGGCGACGGTGAAGCGGCTGATGCTGCCCCGGGCCATGAGGCGGTAGGAGGCACCGACGGTCTTCACGTCCTCCTCCGGCCGCTTCGGGCGGCCGCCGAAAGTGCCGGCGGGAATCGTCACCGATTGCAGCTCGGGCATCCGCTGGATGATGGCCTCGCCGTCGGGCACCGAGACGAAAGTCACCTGCTTTTCGGTGGAAGCCGCCTCCACGGCGCGTACAGTGGAGATGGCGGCCTTCGAGGCCGGGGCCGCGATGACCGCCACGGCATCGACGCGGCCCTCCTGTACGGCACTCGTCACATCCGCCGGCTTCAGCGGCACCAGGGCGACGCGGGCGGGACCCATCGGCTTGTCCGCTCCGGCCTCCCCGAGGGGTTCGGCGGTGAAGTCGTAGAAGCCGAGCAGGTTGGTCACGAACGGCACGTCGGCCTGATGGCGCTCGACGATGCCGAGGCGCTTGCGCAACAGGTCCGGAAAGCTCTCGATGGCGGCCGATGCGGGGGCCACGATGAGCAGCGCCTCGTCGTGCAGGATCGCGAGCGTCAGGCCGTTCTCCGGCAGGAGGACGTCCGGGCGCACCACGGCGAGGTCGGCCTCGCTGCGCTGGAGGGCCTCGGCGGAATCGCGCACGTCGTCATAGGGCACGACCTTGAGGCGGACATCCTCGTGGCCACGGGCCAGCGCCCGGGCGTAGGTCTGGAGCAGGGTCGCCTCGGCACCGTCGCGCGGGCCGACGGCCACGGTCAGCGTCGTCGGGCGCGACAGGTACACCACCGCCCCGGCCAAAGCCGCGAGGCCGAGGGCCAGCACGACGAGGAGCCATTCGCGTCTCAGGAGGAATGCCGGCATAGCATGCTCGAGCCCTCGCCCATCATCACCATCCGGGTCGGATCATCCGGACGAACCTGAACCGAAAACCTGTCCGAAGCGTAAAGAACAGATGAAGGCCACGAACGTTGCAAATCCCAGACCGGCGCTGAGCGGTTCGACCTCACCCAAGCCGACCCCGCCCGTGACCGCCGCCTATCTGGAGCGGGCGGCCCTGCATTACCTGGAGCGCTACAGCGCATCCGTGGCGATGCTGCGGCGGACCCTCCAGCGCCGGGTGGAGAAACGCTGCTGCCTGCGCGGCGAGGACCCGTCCGCGCACGCCGAGGCCATCGCGGCCGTGGTGGCCCGGGCGGTGAGCGCCGGTCTCGTCGACGACGCGCGCTTCACCGCCGGCCGGATGGCGGCCCTGCGCCGGCGCGGCACCTCGGCCCGGGCCCTCTCGGCCAAGCTCGCCGCAAAGGGCGTGTCGCGCGACCTCGTCGCCGACGCCATGGCGGCGGAGCGCGACGAGGCGGACGCGGAGGGGACCGACACCGAGGAGACGGCGGCGGCCGCCTATGCCCGGCGCCGGCGTCTCGGGCCGTGGCGCCGGCCCGGCACCCGCGAGGCCCACCGCGACCGGGATCTGGCCGCCATGGCCCGGGCCGGCTTCGCCTACGGGCTCGCCCGCCGCATCGTCGAGGCGGAGATGGACGCGGAGGTGGAGCCGGACGCGGACCCGTGAGCCTGCGACGATCCGGCAGCGAACACGGCGGCGATTTTCCCCGGAATAAATTGAACGAACCACGAACGGGGCGCATCTCCTATCCATGGACGAAACCCTCGCGAAGAAGCTCCGCATCCTCGCCGATGCCGCCAAGTACGACGCCTCGTGTTCGTCGTCGGGGGCCCCGAAGCGCACGGCGGGCAAGGGCGAACTCGGCTCGACCACGGGGGCGGGCATCTGCCACGCCTACACCCCGGATGGGCGCTGCATCTCGCTCCTGAAGATCCTGCTGACGAATTACTGCCTGTTCGACTGCGCCTATTGCGTCAATCGCCGCTCGTCCAACGTTGAGCGCGCGAAGTTCACCGTCGAGGAGGTCGTGACCCTCACGGTGGAGTTCTACAAGCGCAACTACATTGAGGGCCTGTTCCTCTCGTCGGGCATCATCAAGTCGCCCGACCACACCATGGAGCTGCTAACGCGGGTGGCGAAATCGCTGCGGCGCGACCACGGTTTTCGCGGCTACATCCACCTGAAGTCGATCCCGGAAGCGAGCCCGTGGCTGATCGAGGAGGCGGGGCTCTATGCCGACCGGCTTTCGATCAACGTCGAGTTGCCGACGGAGGTGAGCCTGGAGCGGCTGGCGCCCGAGAAGAACGGCACGATCATCCAGAACGCGATCCAGCAGATCGGCGAGCGGATCACGCAGGCGAAGGCCGAAAAACGCCGGTTCTCGCCGGCCGGGCAATCGACCCAGGTCATCGTAGGGGCCGACGCCACCACCGACGAGGCGCTGATGCGCAAGAGCGCGCATCTCTACGGCTCGTTCAACCTGAAGCGGGTCTACTACTCGGCCTTCAGCCCGATTCCCGACGGCTCCACCATCCTGCCCCTGAAGTCGCCCCCGCTCCAGCGCGAGCACCGGCTCTACCAGGGCGACTGGCTGCTGCGGTACTACGGCTTCACGCCGGACGATGTCGCCGACGCCACGGAGGACGGCATGTTCGCCCTCGACGTCGACCCGAAGCTCGCCTGGGCGTTGAAGCACCGGTCGCACTTCCCCCTCGACGTGAACCGGGCGGACCGGGAATGGCTCCTGCGGGTGCCGGGTCTCGGGGCCAGGGCCGTGGACAAGATCGTGCGGGCGCGGCGCCACACCCGCCTGCGCCTGGAGGACGTCGCCCGCCTCACCTCCGGCCTCAAGCGCGCCCGGCCGTTCCTCATCGCGGAGGATTACCATCCCAGCGGCGGCCTCACCGACCGCCTCGATCTCCGCGCCCGCCTCGCCGACCCGCCGAAGCAGCTGAGCCTGTTCTGAGGATGGAGCCGGGCGGCGATCTGTTCGGGACCGGACCGCAGGCGGTGTCGCTGGGCGCCGGAGCGGATGGTGCCGGGTTCCGCGCCGCCGTCCGGCGTCTGGCCGCCGCAGCCGTCCCGCCCGAGCGCGTGGTCTGGTCCGTCGGCGAGGCGCCCGGCCTGTTCGGCGCCCCGGACGCGGCGACCGACGCCCCGCCGCTCGCCCTGCCGCGCGGGGTCGGCGACCTCGTCGCCCGCGTGGTGCCGCACCGCGATCCCGAGCGCTACGCCCTGCTCTACGCCCTGATCTGGCGGGTCCTCCGGGGCGAGCGCCGCCTGCTGGAGGTCTCGAGCGATCCCCTGGTCCATCGCCTGGAGCGCATGGCGAAGGCCATCGCCCGCGACCTGCACAAGATGCACGCCTTCCTGCGCTTCCGCCGAGTGGAAGGGGAGGGGCCCGAGCGCTTCGTCGCCTGGTTCGAGCCCGACCACCACATCCTGGAGGCGGCCGCCCCGTTCTTCGTCGGCCGTTTCCGGAGCCTGCACTGGACGATCCTCACGCCGGAGGGCTCGGCCCGGTGGGACACGGAGAATCTCAGCTTCGGCCCGCCCGGACGGCGCGAGGACGCGCCCGCCAGCGACGGGTTCGAGGCGGGCTGGCGCGACTATTATGAAAGCACCTTCAACCCCGCCCGCACCAACCTCGCCGCCATGCGGGCCGAGATGCCGAAGAAGTACTGGCGCAACATGCCCGAGACCGCCGCGATTCCGGGCCTCGTCCGGGCGGCGGCCGCGCGCACGGATTCGATGATCGAGCGGGCGCCGCAGAAGGCGATCAAGCGCGATCCCGTCCGGGCCGTGGCCGCCATGGCCGATCAGGCCCCGGATTCCCTCGACGCGCTGAACGCCATCATCCGCCGTTCCGAGCCCCTGGTGCCGGGGGCGACCCAGGCGGTCTTGGGCGAAGGACGGGTGGGGGCCACCATCGCGTTCGTGGGCGAGCAGCCGGGGGATCAGGAGGACCGCCAGGGCCGCCCGTTCGTCGGGCCGGCGGGCCAGCTCCTCGGCCGGGCCATGGCGGAAGCCGGGATCGTGCGGGGCGACGCCTACCTCACCAATGCGGTCAAGCATTTCAAGTTCGAGCAGCGCGGCCAGCGCCGCATCCACCAGAACCCCACCGCCGGCGAGGTCAGCCATTACCGCTGGTGGCTGGAGCGCGAACTCGACTTCGTCGCCCCCCGCCTCGTGGTGGCGCTGGGCGCCACCGCCGTCCTGGCCCTCGCCGGCCGGGCGATCCCCGTCACCCGGGCGCGGGGGCCGGCGGAGTTCGGCAAGGGCTACGCCGGGTTCATCACCGTGCACCCGTCCTACCTGCTGAGGCTGCCGGACGGGGCGAAGGACGAGGCCTACGCGGCCTTCGTCGCGGATCTGCGGCGGGTCGGCGAACTCGCCACGACCCTGGCCGCCTGAGGCCGCCGTCTCACCGACGCCGCGTCAGGCCGAACAGCGCGAATCCCGCCAGGGCCGCCAGTCCGAGAGCGAGGCCGCGATTGCCGTTGACCGCCGACACCACGGAATCGCCCGTGCGGCGCAGGTCGTCGGCCAGGGCTGAGCCCGTGAGGATGCGCTCGGCCCGGGCCTTGTTCTCGGGGCGGGTGTTGATGGCGACGGAGAAGTCGTCGTCGTGGCGGATGATGTCGATGCTGTTGCGGGCGAACCCCGCCCGCGCGAGGCGGTCGCGCGCCGAGCGGGCCAGGCCGAGGGAGGGAAAGGCGACCGAGGCGAGCACGCTGTCCGACATGACTTTTCTTCTCCGCTGAGTCCGAGCGAAACACGGTGGCGTGAGGGGGAGTTCCGTGGGGCCGCCTTAAGAGCCCGGCAACCCGGCGCGCTTAGGCCCGGTCCGAGCCCGACCGGACGGCCCTGCCAGGAGATGCCCGCCTTGCGCGATCCCTTCGTTCCCGACGCGCTGGCCGAGCGCCTGCGGGCCAAGCGGCGCAACACCCGGCCCGTGGCGGCGCTGGCCTACGAACCGGCCAAGCCCGTCTTCGCCGAGCTGCTGGACGGGCGCGGCCACGGCACGGGCCAGTTCGTGCGCCTGTCGCAGGGGATGGTGGAGGGCATCACCCGGGTGGTGCGCGGCACCGAATAGGCGGCCTGCTCCGCCCGCCGTTCCGCATCGCGAAGAACCGCCGTAGAAACCCGGCGATGGAGCTCAGACCCTACCAGCGTGCCAGCCTCGACGCCCTCTACGCGTCCTGGCGCAACGAGACCGGCGACGGCCTCATCGTCCTGCCCACGGGCGCCGGCAAGGCCTTCGTCATCGCGGCCCTGGTGCGGGAAACCATCGCCCGCGCGGCCGGCGCGCGGATCGCCGTCGTCACCCACACCCGCGAGCTCATCGCCCAGAACCACCGCGAACTCCTCGCGTATTGGCCGGACGCCCCGGCCGGAATCTACTCGGCCGGCCTCAACCGGCGCGAGACGGCCACGCAGATCCTGTTCTGCGGCATCCAGTCGGTCTGGAACCAGACCGAGGCCATCGGCGCCTTCGACCTCGTGGTGGTGGACGAGGCCCACCTGATCCCGCGCGCCGCCGAGACCCGCTACGGCCGCTTCCTCGCCGCCCTGCGGGCCGCCAAGCTCGACCTGCGCGTCGTCGGCCTCACGGCCACGCCCTACCGCCTCGACAGCGGCCGCCTCGACGAGGGCGCGGGCCGCCTGTTCGAGCGCATCGTCTACGAGGCCAATGTCGGCGACCTCATCCACCAGGGCTACCTCGCGCCCCTGATCTGCAAGGCCACCGCCACGGCGCTCGATGTTTCCGGCGTCGGCAAGCGCGGCGGCGACTACATCCCGAGCGCCCTCGAGGCGGCAGTGAACCAGGACTGGATCACCCGCGCGGCCGTGGAGGAAATGGCCGGCTACGGCCGCGACCGCCGGGCCTGGCTCGCCTTCTGCGCCGGTGTGGCCCACGCGGAAGCCGTGCGCGACGCCGTGCGGGGGGAGGGGGTTTCCTGCGAGATGGTGACGGGCGAGACCGGCAAGCGCGAGCGCGACCGGATCGTGCGCGCGTTTCGTGAGGGCCGGGTACGCTGCCTCACCTCGGTGGGCGTGCTCTCGACGGGCTTCAACGTGCCCCGCGTCGACCTCATCGCGCTCCTGCGCCCGACCCAGAGCACGGGCCTCTACGTCCAGCAGGTCGGCCGGGCCCTGCGCACCGCGCCGGGCAAGACCGACGCCCTCATCCTCGACTATGCCGGGCTGGTGCGGATGCACGGGCCCGTCGACATCGTCACCGCCCGCAGCGCGGCGCTCATCAAGGGCCGCGAGGGCGAGGTGCGGGCGAAGGCCTGCCCGGGCTGCGGCGCCCTCATTCCCCTCAACGCCAGCACCTGCGAGGGCTGCTGGGTCGAGCCCGAGGACGAGGCCGGGCCGAGCCACGAGGCGGCGGCGGAGGACGAGCATCCGATCCTGTCGCGGGCCGTACCGGTCTGGCGCAGCGTCCGGGGCTGGCAGCTCGTCCGCCACGCCGCCTCCGGCAGCTTCGACGTGGTGTTCCGCACGGAGGACGGCCTGACCCATCGGGTCCGGATCGCCCTGGAGCAGACCGGGTACCCCCGCGAGAAGGCGGTGCAGTGGTGGCGCCAGTTCGGCGGCGGGCGCGACGTGCCCCTGACCGTCGCCGAAGCCCTCGATCGGGCCGACGAACTCGCCCGCCCGGCCGCGATCCTCATCCGGGCCAACGGCCGCCTGTCCGAGAGCGTGAGCTACCGTTTCGCCGACGGCCGAACCTTCGTCGAGTCGAGGCGCCTCGACGCGGCCGGCGCCTGATCCTTGGGAACACCCGCGCCCGGCCACGGTTGCACCGTTCGGCCCCTGCGGGGCACGAGCGAGGTGTGTGATGCGCGATCCGGCTGCCAAAGGACTCGGCGCCCTGTTGGGGGACAGTGTGCGCCATGCCGCCGATCTCGTCGGCGGCGAATTCGAGCTCCTGCGCCGCGAGACCGACGGCAACATCCGGGCGATCCTCGGTCTCGTCGCCGCGTTCGGCACGGCTTCGCTCCTCGTCCTCGCCGCCCTGATGCTCTTCGTCGTCTTCCTGGTGAAGGGACTCGGCGCCCTGCTCGGGTCCGAGGTCGCCGGAGCCCTCGTCGTCGGCGGGCCGTTCGCCCTCGCGGCCCTCGTCCTCCTGGTGCTGGGAATGCGGCGCATGTCCCGCGAAAACCTCGCGCCGCGCCGGTTCGAGCGGCAGGTCGCCCGCGACGCCCGCATGGCGACCCGCCCGCGCGACTGAGACCCTCGCCTTGAAGCCCTCGCCTTGAATCGGGGAGCCGGGAGCGGTACCGCTCCGGCCAACGCCGGATTCGCGCGATAGGGTTGACCGTCATGACCGAGATTCGCCCCCGCCGCAGCGTCCTGTCCATGCCGGGCTCGAATGCGAGAGCCCTCGAAAAGGCGGCCCACCTCCCCACCGACGTGGTGATGATCGACCTCGAGGACGCGGTGGCGCCCGAGGCCAAGGACGAGGCACGGCACGCCGTCGCCGAAGCGATCCGGGCGGAGCGGTTCGGTCGGCGCGAGGTGGTGGTCCGGGTCAATGCCCTCGATACCCCGTGGGGCGAGGCGGATCTCGCGGCCATCGCGCCCGCCGGCCCCGACGCCATCCTGGTGCCGAAGGTCACGGGGCCCGATGTGGTCGTGGCCGTGGGCAGCCGGCTGCGCCGCCTCGGGGCGCCGGACCGCACCCGCGTCTGGGCGATGATCGAGAGCCCGATGGCGCTCCTGCACATCGCCGAGATCGCGAGTTCGGCCCGCGACGTCGATACCCGGCTCGCCTGCCTCATCGTCGGCCCCAACGACCTCGCCAAGGCGAGCCGGGTCCGCCTCGGCGTGCCGGGCCGCCCGGCCCTGATGCCGTGGCTGATGAACGTGGTCGCCGCCGCCCGCGCCTACGAGATCGACGTCATCGACGGCATCTACAACGCGTTTCGCGACGCCGCCGGGTTCCTCGCCGAGTGCGAGCAGGGCCGCGATTGCGGCTTCGACGGCAAGATGCTGATCCATCCGGGCCAGATCGAACCCGCCAACGCGGTGTTCGGGCCCACGGCGGAGGCCGTCGCCGAGGCCCGCGCCATCATGGCGGTCTTCGCCGATCCGGCGAACGCCCGGCGCGGCGTGGTGGAATTCGAGGGGCGGATGATCGAGCGCCTGCACGCCGTGGACGCCGCCCGCGTCGTGGCCATGGCCGACGCCATCGCGGCGCGGGCGGCGTGAGCGCGCCGCCCGAACTCGCCGTCGATCTGCACCTGTTCGACCCTCGCCTGACCGGCTGGGGCTTCCCGCATTGGGGCTCGGCCGGGGCCGCCGGCCTCGACCTCCACGCCTGCCTTGACGCGCCCCTGACCCTCGATCCCCGGGCCCCGGCCGTGCTGATCCCGGCGGGGTTCGCCCTGGCGATCCGCGACCCGTCCTGGTGCGGGCTGATCTACCCGCGCTCGGGGCTCGGCCACCGCGACGGCCTCGTCCTCGGCAACGGCGTCGGGGTCATCGACGCCGACTATACCGGCCCGCTGATGATCTCGGCCTGGAACCGCAACCCGGCGGGACCCGCCCTGACGATCGCGCCCGGCGATCGCATCGCCCAGCTCGTCTTCACCCGCATCACCCGCCCGCGCTTCACCCTGGTGGACGGGCCGGCGGAGGCCGGCTCCGGGCGCGGCGCCGGGGGCTTCGGCTCGACGGGGGTGGCGGCCGGACGGACCCAAACGCCCTGAACCGTGTTCACTCCTCGGACGAATTTGGAGCGAGGGACCCCCATGGCATTCGTATCGAAGACGGTGATGGAAGAGGGACTGGCCGCCAAGCGGGCCGGCCGGTCCGACGAGGCCAACCCGTATCCGGCCGGTTCGCAGAACAGCGCCGACTGGCTCGAAGGCTACACCGCCGACGAGACCGAGCAGAACGTCGACCGGCCGGAATCGGAAGCCTGAAGCCGCGCGGCGCTCAGCGCCGCAGCATCGCGATCCAGGACGAGACCGGATCGACCACGTAGGCGGCCATGGAGGCCGCCCACTCCCGGGCGCGCGTCGCCATGGTCCGAGTGCCGTCCCCGGTCGCGCGCTCGGCCATGAGGGCGGCGACGTAGGCGTCCTCCCGGTCCTTGCAGGCGTCGAGGGCGTTGCGCTGGGCGCCGGCCTTGCCCTGGATCGCCGGCTGCCCGGCGAAGGACTCGCGCACGCACGCCGTCCAGGCCCGCTCCAGGGCCGGCACGTCGGGGGCGGCCACCACCTCGCCGAAGGGCAGGCAGAGGATCAGACTGAGGACGACGCGCGCGCGGATTCGCATGGCCCCGATATCGCCGATTCGGCCCGTCCCTGACAAGGTGAGGCCGGGCCTCAGCAACCGTCCCGCTTCGCGGCACGTTGCAGTGGCGCCGCGGCGGTATCATCCGCACTGTCCAGGAGACCCGATCCACGGATGAATCTTCCGGGCCTGCCCATCCGCCGCGAGCTGATCTTCCTCGCCCTCGCCATCCTCCTTGCGCTTGCGGCGGCGGGCGCCTTCTACGTCTCCCGCGCCACCACCCTGACGGTGGCCGTGGCGCCGAGCGACGGCACCGAGCCCGCCCTGATCCGGGCCTATGCCGACGCCCTGACGGCGGGCCGCAAGGAAGTCCGCCTCCGGGTCCTGCCCTTCGACGACGTGCGCGACTCCGCCGCCGCCCTGCAGACGGGCAGGGCGGATCTGGCCGTGGTGCGCCCCGACGTCGCCCTGCCGGAGAACGGCCTGACCCTGGCGATCCTGCGCGACCAGGCCATGATCATCGCCTCGCCCGAGCCGTCGGGGATCACGGAGTTCGCCGACCTCGATCGAAAACGCCTCGCCATCCTGGCCCATCGCGACGCCGACCACACCCTGATCAAGGCCCTGGTGGAGCATTACGGCCTCACCCTCCTCGACGATGCCCCCGACGGCCCCGTTCCGGCCCGCCACGTCGCCCTGGTGCAGCTGGAGGAAAAGGACCTCGCCCAGGCCTTCGCCAAGAAGCGGGTCGATGCCGTCGTCTCCGTCATCGCGCCGGCGGCACCGACGGCCCTTCGCATCGTCGGGATCGTCCAGGCCGCGAGCCGCAGCCGCAAGGTCGCGTTCATCGATGTCGCCGACGGGACCGCCATCATCGAGCGCATGCCCCGGCTCCAGGCGGTGACGATCCCGGCGGGCCTGTTCGGCGGCTCCCCGAAGGTGCCGGCCGAGGACGTGCGCACCATCGGGGCGTCCTACCGCCTCATGGCGCGGGCCGGCCTGTCGCGCACGGTGGCGGCGGACGTGACCCAGCACCTGTTCGAACTGCGCAGCGGCCTCTCCAACGCCACGCCGGCGGCCGATTACATGCTGGCCCCGAGCTACGAGACCACGGCCGCCGCCACCAGCGCGCGCCTGCCGATCCACCCCGGCGCCATCGATTTCTTCGAGCGCGAGCAGCAGGGCTTCATCGAGCGCTACGAGACCTGGATCTACCTCGTGGCCTTCCTCGGCGGCGGCCTCGGCTCCGCCCTGGCCTCCCTTCGCCAGCGCCTGTCCCGGGTGCGCCGCGAGCGCGTCGAGGAGGCGACCGACCGCCTCCTCGCCATCCGGGCCGGGGTGCGGGATGCGCCCGACCGCAGGCACCTCGACGCCCTGGCCGCGGAGATCGACGATCTGGCCGGCGAGATCGCCCGCCATGCCCTGGAGCGGCCGACGGAAGCCCGCACCATGAGTGCGGCCGCCATCGCCATCGACGCCGCGCGCTCGACGGTGCGGCGCGCCACCCGGCCGGAGGCGGCGGTGGCCGCGGCACCGGACGGCCCGTTTCCTGCTGAGGCGGCCGGGGGCCCGGTGTCGGTCCGGCCTGAATCGGCGTCGGATGCCGGGACCGGTCCCCTGTCGTCCGAACGGACCCCGAGCCGATGATCAGCGCCTTCGACCTCTTCAAGATCGGGATCGGCCCGTCGAGTTCCCACACCGTCGGGCCGATGGTGGCCGCCCGACGGTTCCGGGAGCGGGTCCGGGGCGGGGCGGGCACGGCGCGGATCCGGGCCGAGATCTTCGGGTCGCTCGCCTGGACCGGGCGCGGCCACGGTACCGATGTGGCCATCGTCCTCGGGCTGCTCGGCCACGCGCCGGACACCGTCGATCCCGACGCCGTGGAGGGATTGGTCGCCGAACTGAACCGCGAAAAGCGCCTGTGGCTCGGAGGCCCGGCCTTCGATCCCGCCCACGATCTGGTCTTCAACTTCACCGAGGTGCTGCCGCTCCACACCAACGGCATGCGCTTTTCCGCCCTCGATGCGGCCGGGGCGGCCCGCGACATGCAGGTGTTCTATTCCGTCGGCGGCGGCTTCGTCGTCACGGAGGCCGGCCCGGAGCCGGGGCCGGAGGCGGCGTTTCCCCTGCCCTACGCGAGTGCCGCCGAACTGCTGGCGGTCTGCGCCCGCACGGGCCTGTCCATCGCCGCCGTGCAGCGGGCGAACGAAGGCGCGATCCGGGGCCCGGACGCGGTGGATCAGGGCCTCGACGCCATCGCGGAGGCCATGTTCGCTTGCATCGAGCGGGGGCTGCGCCAGGGCGGCGAGCTCCCCGGCGGCCTCAAGGTCCGCCGCCGGGCCCGGCGCCTGCACGAGGATCTCACGGCCGGCCGCCTGCGCAACGCCCGCCCGGCCCACGAGATCGTCGACTGGATCAGCCTGTTCGCCCTGGCCGTCAACGAGGAGAACGCGTCCGGCGGGCGGGTGGTCACGGCGCCCACCAACGGGGCGGCCGGGATCGTGCCGGCGGTCCTGCGCTACGCCCGCGACTTCTGCCCGGACTGGTCGGAGGCACGGGGACGCGACTACCTGCTCACGGCGGCCGCCGTCGGGGGCCTCATCAAGACCCGCGCCTCGATCTCGGGGGCCGAGGTCGGCTGCCAGGGCGAGGTCGGCTCGGCGGCCGCCATGGCGGCGGCCGGGTTCGCCGCCTTCCTCGGCGGCTCGCCGGCCCAGGTCGAGAACGCCGCCGAGATCGCCATGGAGCACCATCTCGGCATGACCTGCGACCCCATCGGCGGCCTCGTGCAGATCCCCTGCATCGAGCGCAACGCCTTCGGGGCCAACAAGGCGGTGGTGGCCGCGTCCCTCGCCCTGCGCGGCGACGGCATCCACCGCGTCTCCCTCGACGAGGTCATCGAGACCATGCGCCAGACCGGCGCCGACATGCAGGACAAGTACAAGGAGACCTCCCTCGGCGGCCTCGCGGTGAACGTCGCCGCCTGCTGAAGGGCTCCTATGCGGAGCGGATCGGCTCGGCTTTCCGCACGGAACCGTCGAGGTCGACGTGGAGCGTGAAGGCCGCATCGCCCCTCGTGGCCGGAACCTCGAAATGCTTCGGCTTGCGCCTGGCCTCGCCGCTCGGCGCGTAGCCCGCCCTGCGGGCGGCGGCGAGGGCGGCTTCGGGATCGGCCGGGGCGTGACCGGGCTTGAGTGCGTGACCGGGCTTGAGTGCGTGACCGGGCTTGGGCCCGTGACCGGGCTTGGCCGGCCGGGCGATGGTTTGGGCCGGACCGTCGCCGAGGGTGAGGCGGCTCGCCTTGATCTCGGAGGGCTTGCGCTCGCCGATCACCGTCACGGTGTCGCCGGGCGTCAGGGTCAGGCCTTTGGCCCCTTCGGGACCGAGATCGGCGAGGAACCGCCCGTCTGGGCCCTCGACGGCGAGGCGGTGGCCGAACACGGCCCAGATGGTGCCGGTGGCGGTCTGCAGGTCGGTCATGCGGTGGCCTGTGGTGTTCGGGGGCGCCCTTTCGGGGTGTGACCGATCTACGGGTTGGCTCCGGACCGGGACTGAACGGCGCGGTTCAGCCCCGGTTCAACCGTCCGGCTCACCGCATCGGCATGCCCGTGGTTTGCGGACGCCCGCGGCTGTGCCATGTCTCGGGCGGAACGACGGGCCGGGGGAAATCGATCGTGAGCGTGGGACTTCTGGCACTTCTCGACGATGTCGCGGCCCTCGCCCGGGTGGCGGCGGCCTCCCTCGACGACGTGGTGGCCCAGGCCGGCAAGGCCGGCACCAAGGCCCTCGGCATCGTCATCGACGACGCCGCCGTGACCCCGCGCTACGTCGTGGGTTTCGCCGCCGCGCGCGAACTGCCCATCGTCTGGCGCATCGCCGTGGGCTCCCTGAAGAACAAGCTCCTGTTCCTGCTGCCGGGCGCCCTGCTGCTGAGCTATCTCGTGCCGTGGGTGATCACGCCCCTGCTCATGCTCGGCGGGCTCTACCTCTGCTACGAGGGCGCCGAGAAGATCCTCCATGCCCTCGTGCCGGCGCCCGCGCAGGCCGAGGACACGGTCGCCACCGGTCCGCAGGACGCCCAGGCTCAGGAGGATCAGCGGGTGCGCGGCGCAATCCAGACCGATTTCATCCTTTCGGCCGAGGTGATGGCCCTGACGCTCGCCTCCCTCACCACGGAATCGACGGTGACCCAGGCGGCGATCCTCGCCGTGGTCGGCATCGGCGTGACGCTCCTCGTCTACGGCGTCGTCGCCCTCATCGTGAAGGCGGACGATGCAGGCGTGGCGCTCGCCGCCAACGACCGCCCGGCCTCCACCCTCCTCGGCCTGCGCGCCGCGACGCCGGGGGCCGCCTCCGGCCCGGACCGTGCCCTGCGGCCGGTGACCCGGGGCTTCGGACGGGCGCTCGTCGTCGGCATGCCGTACTTCCTCAGCGGTCTGGCCATCCTCGGTACCGCCGCGATGCTGTGGGTCGGCGGCGGCATCCTCCTGCACGGCCTCGAGCATTTCGGCGTCACCGCCCCGGCCCACCGCGTCCACGATGCGGCCAAATGGATGGCCGCCGCGGTTCCGAGCCTGGCGGGGGCCGCCGAATGGCTCACCACCGCGACCCTGTCGGGCCTCGGCGGCCTCGTGGTCGGCGGCCTGACGATCCCCGTGGCGCAGTTCGTCCTGGCCCCGGTCACCCGGCGGGTCCGGGCCCTGTTGGGCTCGGCCAAGGCGCAGGCGGCACCGGCCGGACACTGACGGGCCCGGCCCCGTCTCAAGGGAGCGCGGCGCGGCCGGCCAGCGCGATGGCCCGTTCGAGGCGCGCGCGGGTCGCGGCCTCGACCCGCGACAGGCCGAGGGCGCGCGCCATGAGCCGGACCCGATCGGCCTCGGGAGTCCAGGCGGGAAGCGTTTCGGCGAGCCCCACGAGTTCCGGCATCGGCGTCTCGGCGTGGCTGCGCACGCTGGGTTCGGCGGGACGATGGCGGCGGCTCGGACGCGGCGCCTCGCCGGCGGGCCAGAGCAGGGCGCGCCCCTCGTCGTCCGTGCGGGCGGTGGCGGCATCGACACCATCCAGGATCGCGTCGCGCACGGGCGGACTGACGCGTCCGATCCCGTGGGCGCGACAGACGCGGCGCACCAGAACGTCCTCGTAGATCGGCGCCTCGACGGCGAGGACGTGTGCGATCATCGCCGCCAGGACCGGCCGGTAGGCGGCCTCGCGGAACCGGGCCGGTTCCAGGGGCAGGTCGAGATCGGCGAAGTCGGCGATCCGATAGCCGGGCGGGCTTGCGAGTGGGCTTGCGAGTGGGCTTGCGGGTGGGCTTGCGGCCGGCGCTGGGGCGATCTCGATAGAAGAGGGCGCGCGCTCGGCGTAGAGCCGCACCGGCTCGGGCGCCGGATCACCAGCGGGTGCGTCGTTCATTGGCTCCCGGGGGAGGGCCCCCGCCAATGGCGCGACTTCCACCGACCCGGCGCCGTCCGGCGGTACCGGCGCGCCGTCGGCCTCCGCCACCGCGGCGGCCTGCGCTTCGGCGGCCAGTGCTTCGGCAGCGCGGCGACGGTTCGTCTCCACGTCCGCGCGCAGGCGGGCGTCGAGCTTCTCCAGGGCGCCGGCCGCGTCCATCCACCAGTCCGTGCTCCAGATCCGGCGGATGCGCCAGCCGAGGTCGACGAGCACCTGTTCGCGCAGGCGGTCGCGGTCCCGCGCCGTGGCGGAGCGGTGATAGGTGGCGCCGTCGCACTCGATGCCGGCGAGGTAGCGGCCCGCTGCGTCGGGGTGGACGATGCCGAGGTCGATGCGGAAGCCCGAGACGCCGATCTGGGTGTGGACGGTCCAGCCCCTGGCCTCCAGGGCTGCCATCACGGCGGCCTCGAACGGCGATTCCACGTCGCCGCCCGTGGGCGCGAACGCCTCGGCGAGGGCCCTCGGCCCGCGCTCGGCGAATTCGAGGAAGTGCTTGAAGTCGCGGACCCCGCGCGAGCCCGTGCGCCCGAGGTCGATCTGCTCGGGGCGCAGCGAGGCGAACACCACGAGCTCGCGCCGGGCTCGGGTGATGGCGACGTTGAGGCGCCGGTAGCCGCCCTCCCTGTTGAGGGACGAGACGGTGCCGCCCACCCGCCCGGTGGCGTCGGGTCCCACCGCCACGGAGAACAGGATGGCGTCGCGCTCGTCGCCCTGCACGTTCTCGAGGTTCTTGACGAAGACCGGCTCGTGCCAGTGCGCGCGGTCGAAGTACGGCTCCAGCTCGGGGTGCGCCCGGCGCTGCTCGTCCAGAAGGTTCTCGATGAGGCGCTGCTGCTCGCCGTTGAAGGTGACGATGCCGAGGGACCGGCGCTCCGTGAGGAAGGCGGGGTCCCGCAGGCGCCGGACGATCTCCGTCACGACGGCCCGCGCCTCGGGCCGGTTCACCCGTCCCGCGCCGCGCTCGTAGAGTCCGTCCCGCACCAGGGTGAGACGGACCGCCCGGTCGTCTGTGACGGGGGAGGGGAACGTCACGAGCCGGCCGCCGTAATAGCGCGCGTTGGAGAACGCGATCAGGCTCTCGTGGCGGCTGCGGTAGTGCCAGTCGAGGTTGCGCCGGGGGATGTTGGCGGCCAGGCACTCGTCGAGGATCGATTCCTGATCGGCCACGTCCGAGCCGTCCTCGATGGCGTCGACGCCGCGGTCGCCGACATTGGTCGGCGGCAATTGCTCGGGGTCGCCGACGATGACGACCTGCCGGCCCCGGGCGATGGCGCCGATGGCGTCCCAGGGCGAGATCTGCGAGGCCTCGTCGAAGATCACCACGTCGAAGGGCGTCGAATCCGGCGGCAGATACTGGGCGATGGAGAGCGGGCTCATCATCACGCAGGGCGTCAGCCGGGTCAGCGCCGACGGCATCCGGGCGAACAGCCTGCGGAGCGGCATGTGGGCCGTCTTCTTCGTCAGTTCGCGCGACAGGGTGCCCCATTCCGGGTCGCTCCCGAAGGCGGTGGGGGCCGGGACGGCGCCGCCGAGGCGGGTGCGCACCACCTGTTTCGAGAGGTCGGAGACCCGGATGTCGGCGGCGCGGAAGCGCGCGATGGTGTCCTCGTGGCGCTCGGGCAGGAAGCGGGCGAGCACGGGATCGTCCGAGACCACCCGGTCGATCCACCACCGCGCGTAGGCCGCCTCGAACGCCGCCTCGGCCCCATCGGGGGCGACGCGGCCCGCCTCCAGGCCGGCGATGAGCGCGTCGAGGCCGGCGTCGCGGGCGGTGCGGGCGACGGCCTGCCAGGCGCACCAGGCCTGCGCGCGCCCGAGTCCCGCGCTCCAGCCGCCGATCCGCTCCAGGCTCCGGGTGATCCAGTCCGGCCCCGGTTCGATGGGCTCCTGCGGGTCGTCGCGGCCGGCGAGGCGGGCCAGCGCCGCTCCGGTCTCGGCGACGGCGGCGCGGTCGCGGCTGAAGCGCCCGTAGGCGCGGGCGATCCGGCCGCCCTCGGCGAGGGCCCGCCCCTCGGTCCGGGCGAGGCGGACGAGGTGGTCGCGCAAGGGGTCGATCCCCAGGGTCTGGGGCCCGAGGATGGCGACGAGTTTTTCGATTTTCTCGGCCCAGTCGAGGGGCGCCCGGAAGGCTTCTTGTCCGGTTTCGGGCAGGTTCCAGGGGGCACCAAGGCTTGCGAGCTGCGCGTCCTCCGGACAGCCCGCCCGGATGTGGCGGGCGACCTCGATCAGGCCGATGAGGTCCGGGCCGAGATCCGCCGGCATCTCCCCCTCGACGTAGGGCCGCACCCGGGCCTGGACCCGCTTGAGCCGGCCGCCGCGCACGAGGAAGTTGGCGCCCTGCGCCGCGACCCATTCGGCGAGGAGGGCGGGAAGATCCTGATCGAGGAGGCTCGCCCGGTAGCGGCCGGCGAGGCGGGCGAGGCCGTCGTCCCGGACGGCGCGGAAGCGCGCGCGCGCGTCCACCGCCCGGCGCAGGTCGCCGGTGGCGTCGGCGAGGAAGGCGGCGCCGCACGGCGCTTCCGGCCGCACGAGATAGGCGCCGAGGACCACGAGGCCCCGCGTCCCGGCCGGGGTCGCCAGCAGAGCGCCGAGGCCGATGGCGTCCGCGCAGTCCCGGCCGCTGGCGCGAAGGGCGGTGAGCGCGTCCGCATGCGCCGCGATGGCCGCCGCCATGTCGGCGCGCCAGACCGGCGACCACTGCGTCGCCGCGATCCCCCGCAGGGGATGGTCGACGGGGGAGCCGAGGGCCGCCAGGACCGGGCGCAGGTCGCGGCAGGCGGCGCGCAACCGCGCGAGGGTGCCGGCATCGTGGGCGCGGTGGTCGGGCCACGCCAGCACGACGGGCGGCTCCGTGGCGCCGGCGGCGACCACGTGGCCGAACGCCTCGTAGGCGCTCATCCCGTTCTCGCGCCGGCGATGCAGGGCGGCGACGAGGCGGTTGAGCTTGTCGCGCAGGGCTGCGAGGTCGCCCGTGGCCCCGCGCCAGTCCGCCTGCGGCGGGGCCGCGCGTTCGTGCCAGGCCTTGCGCAGCTGGGCGAGCACGCTCGACTTCTGCGCCTTGGTCGAATGCACTTCGAGGCAATGGTCGCCGAGCCCGATCTCGTCGAGGCGGCGGCGCACCACCTCCAGGGCGGCGGTCTTCTGCGAGACGAACAGCACCGTGCGTCCCTGCGCGAGGCACTGGGCGATCATGTTGCCGATGGTCTGGCTCTTGCCCGTGCCGGGCGGGCCGAACAGCACGAAGTCCTTTCCGGCGCCCGCCGCGATCACGGCGGAGAGCTGCGAGGAATCCGCCGACAGGGGCGCGAACACCGTCTCAGGCGGGTGCTCGACGTCGAGGCGGCCGGGTTCGGGGAAGGGCGTTCCGTCGCCGTAGGCGTGTTTCGGCGTGTCGACGAGGTGGCGCACCACCGGGTTGCGCTTCAGCACCTCGGCCCGGTCGACCAGATCCTTCCACATCAGGTACTTGGTGAAGGAGAAGGCCGAGAGGACGATGTCGGGCACCACCTCCCAGCCCCTGAGGTCGCGGACGTGGCCGCGTACGATGCGAAAGATGCCCTCGACGTCGATGCCGGAGGCGTCGCGGGGCAGCTCGCCCTCGAGTTCGGGCAGCGCCAAGCGGAAATCCTCGCGCAGCAGTTCGAGCAGGGTCGGGTTGATGCGGATCTCGTCGTCGTGGAGCGCGAGGCGGAACCCGGCGCGCACGCTCGACCGCTGGAGGGCGACGGGGATGAGGAGCAGGGGCGCGCGATGGGCGGCCTCGCCGGCCTTGCGCGTCCACGACAGGAATCCGACGGCGAGGAACAGGATGTTGGCCCCGCCCTCCTCGAAGCCGTTGCGGGCGAGGCGGTAGAGGTCGAGGAGGCGGTCGTCGAGTTCGGCCTGCGTCGCCGTCGTGTGCACCTCGCCGCGGGCCAGCGCCGCGGCGCGGTCCCGGCGCCGGACGTCGTCGCGGGCGTGGAGGTCGGCGGCCTCCGCCCCGTCCGCCCCATCGGAGGCCGGGAACAGGCGGAAGGCGTGTCCGGCCGCGAGCCGGTCCTCCAGGGCGCCGGCCTCGGCGCAGTCGAGGATCACCGAGCCCTTGCCGGGTTTGAAGTTCAGGAGCTTGTTGCGCAGGGTCAGGTCGAGAAGCCTGCGCTTCCACGTTTCGAGACGGTCGACGGGACCGGTCACCGGGGGCTCCACCCGGCGGATTTCCTCGTCCTGGAACCGGGGCGGGGCCGACAGGCCCTGGTCGAGGGG
>NZ_VRUZ01000041.1:0-35125 GCF_008039485.1 Methylobacterium sp. WL69
CCACCACTCCGGCCGCCGAGCCCCGAGACCGCCGCCATGCTGCACGATGCCCCCGAGCCCGACACCGCCGCCCGGATCTCGGCGCTGGAAGCCGAGCACGGCCCAGTGCCGGGGGATTTCGACGGCGCCACCTATATCGGCCTCCACCCCGACCTCGCGGCCCTGTTCGCGCATCCCTGGCAGGGGCAGCTCCACTACCTGGAGCACGGGCGCCGCGAGGGCCGGCTCTACCCCTCGAACGTGACGCGGGCCGAGACCAAGGTGGCGCAGGCGCGGCGCATCGCCCTCGTGCTCGACGGGCTGGACGGCGCCGGCAAATCCACCATCGCCCGGCTCACGGCGGAGGCCATCGGCGGCTGCGTGCTGCACCCCTACGATGGCAACGGGCCGCTGCTGGTCTGGCTCGCCCGCACGGGCCAGCACGCCCTCGCCGATTCCATCGCCCACGCCGCCGTGGCCATGGCCATGGACCGGGTGCCCGCGGGCGTGCCCATCGTGTTCGACCGGCACTGGTTCACCGCCTCGCAGCTGCTCTCGTCGCTGTACCGCCCCGGCTGGGAGCCCCGGCCCTTCACCCTCCTGTGCTGGGCCGACCGCGAGACCACCGTCGCCCGCATGATCGCGCGCGGCGAGGACCGGGATGCCCTGGAGATGACGCAGGACCGGGTGGAGACCTACCGGCGGCTCGCCGCCGAGCTCGACGTGCCCCTGCTCGACACCTCGCGCACCAGCCCCGAGGAGGCGACGGAACGCGTCCTCGCCCTGATGACCGAGCGCGGCCTCCTGCCGTGGCGGGGCGCGGCATGAGGGCCGTCGTCATCGCCGGGCACTCGCACCGCAAGGCGTTGGGCGTCGCGCGGGGCGACCGGACGCAGGCGCCCGACCTCCTGCCCCTGGAGCCGCCGGATGGGCGCTTCCTCGGCCTCTCGGGCGGCCCGAAGCAGGCCGTGTACTGGGACCGTCTCTGCGCGCTCGCGCCGGGCCGGCGCATCGCCCTCGCCTGGGAGGGCAACCGCTACAACGACGCGTTCCTGCTCCAGGGCGAGCCGGCCTTCGACCTCATGGTCGCGGAACTGCCGCACCTGCCTCCGCGCGACGACAGGGTCCTGGTGCCCGAGCGGGCCGTGCGTGCGCGCTTCGCCGAGACCGAGGCGGGACTCGCCGCCTTCCTGGAACGGCTCGCCGCCCACGACCCCGCCGGCGTCGTCCTCGTCGGCGCGCCGCCGCCGAAGGCCGACGCGCGACGCCTCGCCGACCTCATGGGCATCGGCGCCTACGGCGCCAAGCTCGCGGCGGCTCACGGCCTCGATCCGCAGGCGCTCACCCTCACGCCGGCCACCGTGCGGCTCAAGCTGTGGCAGGTGGAGCAGAACGTGCTGCGTGGGGTGGCGGAACGCTTCGGTCATCCCTTCGTGCCGGCGCCAGGGGCCTGCACCGACACCGACGGTTGCCTCCACCCGGATTACTGGGCCGAGGACGTCACCCACGCCAACGCCGCCTACGGCGCCCTCATGCGCGATGCGATCGCGATCCATGTCGCGTGAGACCGGGAGAACACCTGCGATGCGGCTGGTGATGACGCTGCTGATCCGCAACGAGATCGACATCATCGCTGACTTCCTCACCTACCACCTCGCCCAAGGGGTGGATTACATCATCGTCACCGACAACGGCTCCACGGACGGGACCCTCGACGTGGTCGCCCGGTTCGTGCCCACGGGCCGGGTCTGCCTCCTCGTCGAGGAGGATCAGGATTACCGGCAATACGCCTGGGTCACCCGCATGGCGCGCCTCGCCCGCGACCTCCTGAAGGCCGACTGGATCATCAACAGCGACGCCGACGAGTTCTGGCACGCGGAGGGTGGCAACCTGAAAGCCGTGCTGGCGCAGGCCGAAGCCGACGTGCTCATGGTCCGGCGCCGCAACATGATCCCGCCGCAAGAGGGCATCCCACCGCAAGAGGGCATCCCGCCGCAAGCGGGCCGCGGTGGCGACGTGCTCGCCGACGGGACCCTCGCGGTGCTGGCCCCCGTGGCGGACCGCAGCCGCTCGAAGCTCATCCGCACGGTCAGCGCCAAGGCGGTGTGCCGGGCGGACGGGTTCGTCGCCATCGGACAGGGCAACCACGAGGCGACCTACGACCGCCCGGTGAGCCAAGCGGACGAGCCGCGCCTGACCATCTACCACTACCCGATCCGGACCTACGCCCAGTTCGAGGCCAAGGTGATCCAGGGGGGGGCGGCCTATGCCCGCAACACCGAGTTCGACCGAAGCGTCGGCGGCCATTGGCGCCGGTGGTACGCCACCTGGGAAGCGGGCGGTCTGCGCGCCGAGTACGATTCCATCGTGCTCGATGCCGAAGCCCGCGATGCGGCCCTCGCCGAGGGCATCCTCGGATACGACGACACCATGGCCCGCCGGTTTCAGGGACGCGCCGACGCGACGCCCCCGGAAGAGGCCCGGCGCATGGCCGATTTCGTGTCCCTCGACGGTCCCCTCCCCCGGGATTTCGACGCGCTCGGCTACCTGCGCCTGCATCCCGACCTCGCCGCCCTGTTCACCGCTCCCTGGCAGGGCGTCCTGCACTACCTCGAACACGGCCGGCGCGAGGGCCGGATCTACCCCTCCACGCTGACGCGGGCGCAGGAGAAGGGGACCCAAGCCGGGCGCATCGTGCTCGCCGTCGACGGCCTCGACGGGTCGGGCAAGTCGGCGGTGGCCCGCCACGTGGCGGCGGCGCTCGGCGCGACGGTGCTCGATCCGTTCGCGGGCCGGATCGGCGCCCTGATGGTGCATCTCGCCCGCCTCGGCCAGCATGCCCGCGCCGACGACGTCGCCCACGACGCCGTCGCCCTGGCGCTGGCCGAGGCCCCCCCGGGGCCGGTGGTGTTCGACCGGCACTGGTTCACCGCCTCTCAGCTGTTGTCGAGCGCGTACCGGGCCGGCTGGAACCCGCGCCCGTTCAGCGTGATGACCTGGGCCGACCGCCCCACCACCCTGGCGCGGCTCGCCGCGCGCGGCATCGATGCCGAGGCGCAGATGCCGGAGGACCGGATCGACACCTACCGGCGCCTGGCGGCCGAACTCGACGTGCCGCTCATCGACACCACCTACCTCACCCCGGACGAGGCGGCGGCCCGCGTGCTGGCCCTGATGGCCCAGGGACAGCCGTCCTGAAGGGATTTGCGTCCGGCGCCGAAAAGCAAGTCGGGCTCTGCCCGACACCCGCCAAAGGGCTTGCCCTTCGGTATCCCGGGATCAGGCGGGCGTAGGATCCACCGGTCCCTGCGGGATACGCCGGTCCCAGCCGATGTGGCGGACGTAGCCGCCCCGGTCCAGGATCACCGCCCGGTAGCCGAGGGCGTGGTAGTGCTGCGAGATCTGGCCTTCGTGCTTGAGCGGGCTCGCGAGGATGTGGCCGAAGCTGCCGATCGCGGCATAGTCCGACAGGCGGCGGAGCCCCGGGTTGAAGGTGAACCCGTGCCACTTGCCCCGGTAGCCGAAGGCGAGCACGCCGAAATCGCCGGCGGCGGACGTGAAGTGCAGGGGGTGGCCGTTGGTGTCGTCCCAGGCCCGCAGCCAGACGCAGATCGTCGAAGGATCGGCGGCGAGCAAGGCACGGCTGCGCTCGATGAAGCCGCCGCGATGGAATTCCCAATCGTCCTCGAGGTGGAAGATGTAGGGCGTCCGAACCTGCGCGTAGCCGGCCTCGATGGCGGCGATCTGCCCCCTGGACCCGCCGAGTCGGAGCAGGCGTGCGCCGTGACGGGCGCAGATCGCCGAGGGGTCGCCGGGACCGTCCTCGACGACGAGGATCTCGGCCACGCCTGGATCGGTGTTCCAGGCGCCAAAGCTCGCCAGGGTGCGTTCGAGAAGGTCGTGGCGCCCGCACGAGGTCAGCACGACGGTGACATCGGGAGACACGCCCCTGCGGAGCCACCGCCATCGGGCCTTCCACGGCATCGCGTCATCCCGTTCCAAAAAAGCAAAAAGGGGCCGGCTCATGTCCGAGCCGGCCCCCCGTCGTGCGGTCCGTTCGGATCAGAAGGTGTAGCGAACTCCGCCGCGCACCGCCTGGATCGTGTCGGAGGAGGCGAGCTCGGCGTCGTAGCCGAGGAAGCCGGCGAGCCCCGGGGCCAGCTCCGTGCTCACGCCGAGGCCGACCAGCGCCCGATCGCGGGCGAGCCGGCGGCTGGAGACGGCGAACGGCACCGTCGGCACCAGGGTGAAGGACGCCCCGATGGTGCGGCTCACGTCGGCGAAGTCGTGGACGTAGGCCGCCTTGACCCAGAACGAGACCGGCCGCCCGTCGAGCACCGTCGTCGCCGTTTCCAGGCGGCCGCCCACGAGGGTGCGGGCTGAGAGGAAGTCCTTGGCGGCGATGGTGAGGCTGAGGGGACCGACGCTGCCCTCCTGCACCCGGTCCTGATCGAAGGTGTTCACCTGGAACCCGACGAAGGGCGACAGCACCGTCGTGGGGGCGACGGCGAAGCGGTAGCCGAGCTCGCCCGCGGAGATGAACTGGTCTCCGCTGACCTTGCCCTGCGCGCCGCCGGCCTGGATCTGCGCCAAGCCGAGCGAACGGTTCACGCGGCCCTCCGTGTGGGCGTAGCCCACGGTGGCGTTGGCGTAGAGGGCGCCGCTGGAGAAGCCGCCGTAGACGCCGACCTGGGCGTTGTCCGTATGCGCCCGCTCACCGGTGCGGTTGAGGCTCACGTCGACGGAGCCGTAGCCCGCCGCGATGCCGAGCACCGTGCCCACCTGCGGGTGGAAGTCGATGCCGCCCGCCATGCCGGCGACGGTCTCGGAGCGGCCCGCCGCGTTGGCGGTGGAATCGACGGAGCCGAACTGGCCGTAGCCCGTGGCCCAGAGGCCGTAGCCGCGGCTGGTCTCGACGAAGCGGGGGGCGGGCACGGGGGCGCGGTTCGGCATGTCGGCGGCGTAGACCGTCGGCGGCAGGGTGAAGCCCGTCGGGCCGGCCTCGGTGGTCGCGGCGTAGGCCCGCGACAGGAGCTGGCTGCCGAAGGCGCGACCCGAGCGGAGCTGCGGATCGGCCAGCGACGCGTAGCCCTGGCCGGAGACCCGGTCGAGGGTGGCAGCGATGCCGGCGTTGCTCTGGTTGTCGATGACGAGGAGCGCCTGCGGGTTGTTGGCGAGGGCCGCATCGAGGCCCCGGGCGACGTTGGCCTGGTTCGCCGTCTGCGCCACGAGACCGAAGCTCTGCTGGGCCAGGGTCACGTAGGCGTTGTTGGCGTCCGTGGAGGCGATCGCGCGGATCAGGAAGGGCAGCGCGCCGTTGTCGGTGACGCTGGCGAAATTACCCCGCACGCCGCCGGCGGCGGTGAGCACCGTGTAGCGGGCGTTGGGCAGGTAGGTACCCGCCGCCGCGGTGACGCTGGCGGTGCCGGCGAGGGTGGCGGTGCCGGTGGCGACGAGGCGCGAGGCCTGTCCGTCGGCGCCGAGCGCGCTCTGGAGCGTGCCGCCGGCCTGCTGGACGAAGTTCGTCACGGTTAGGGTGCCGTAGGGTGCGGCGGCGGAGCCGGGGGCGACGATGCCGGCGTTGGTCAGGGTGCCGCCGATGCGGCCGGTGCCCGCGAGGGTGCCCGCCGAACCCACGCCGGTGTTGGCGTTGAGGGTGGCGTTCACCGTGAGGACGCCGCCCGCCACGGTGGCTCCGCCGGAGAAGTTCTGCGTCGAGCCCGAGGCCAGGGTCCAGGCGCCGTCGGCTTGGCGCAGGGTGGTGAACCCGGCGACGTTGCTGGTGAGCGTGCCGGTGCCCGAGAGGTTCAGGGCGTTGATGCCGAGGCCCTGCGCGCTGATGTTGCCGCCGATGGTCGAGCCGGTGCCGAGGTTGACGACGTTCCGGCTCGCCGCGACATCCACATAGGTGATGTTGCCCGTGATGGTGCCGTTGTTGGTCAGGGTGTGGTTGCCCATGCCGTACTGGATGCTGCCGGCGATGCGCCCGGCATTCGTCGTGGTGCTGTTGCGGCGGTTGGCCGTGGTGGCCACTTGCGGGTCGGCATCGGTGAAGCGCACGTCGCCGGTGATGACACCCGTGGCGGCGTTGGTGAGGAACCCATTGCCGGCGCCGTAGACGACGATGGCCTGTCCGCCCGCCGGGCCGGTGATCGCTCCCGCATTGGCGATGGTGAAGGCCTGGGCCCGGCCCTGGATGGCGCGGACCCCGGTGCCGGTGCCGCTGATCGTGGCGCCGGCGCGGTTGGTGACGCTCAGCGCCGCGACATCGTCGTCGGAATCGATGGCCGCGACGGCCGCCGTGCCGGTGCCGGTGCGGGTCGCCGAAATGGTGCCGGCGTTGGTGATCGCCATGGAGGCGATGTTCTCGCCGGCGTAGATGCCGCGCGAGATGCCGATCCCGTTCTCCGTCACCGCGATGGTGCCGTTGTTGGTCACCGCGACGTTGGCGAAGTCGGCGCCGGTGGAGTTCGTCAGCACGCCGTAGACCCGGGTGGCGGCGGTGTTGGCGCGGCCTGCGGCACCGGTACCCACGAGGGTGCCGTTGTTGACGAGGCTGGTATTGGAGCCCGACAGGTTCACGGTCTTGTTGGTCAGGGTGTTGTTGACGGTGAGCTGCGCGCCCGCACCCGTCACCTGGATCAGGCCGGCGACGTTCTGCGTCGAGCCCGCACCCAGCGTCAGGTTTCCACCCGCCACCGTGAGGTTGCCCGAGAGGTTCTGGACGGAGCCGCCGGCCGTGGTCCAAGCGCTGCCGGTGCCGGTCTGGGTCAGGCTGGTGAAGCCCGCGACCGTGCCGGTGAGGGTGCCGGTGCCCGACAGGTTCAGGGTGTTGGTGCCGAGGCCCTGCGCGGTGATGTTGCCGCCGATGCTGGAGCCCGTGCCGAGGTTCACCGTGTTCACGGTGGCGGCGACGTCGAGGAACGACAGGCCGCCGGTGATGCGGCCGGTGTTGTTCACGGTCTGGTTGCCGCCGCCGAAGGCGACGTTGCCGTTGATGGTGCCGGCGTTGGTGAGGGTGCCGGTGCGGCGCAGGTTCACCACCGTCGCGGCGGTCTGGAGATCCTGGTCGAAGTTGCGGACATCGCCGTTGATGACGCCGGTGGCCGTGTTGGTGATGACGGTGTTGTAGGCGCGGACAGTGGTGGCGTCGCCGGCATTGCCGGCATTCACCGCGAAGGTCGCGATGGCGGCCTCATTGGCGGTGGTGTTGGTGAGGGTGCCGCTGTTGTTGATCTCGTACTGGGCGGCGCGGCCCGACACCGCGCGGGTGTTGAGGCCCGTGGCGGTGATCCGGCCGCCGGCGGCGTTGTTGACCACGAGGCGGTCGGTGTCGTCGTCGGAATCGACGCCCGCGACGACGGCCGTCGTCGCCGTGGCGGAGATACCGCGGGTGGCCGAGATCAGGCCGGTGTTGTTGAGCGTAAACAGGGTGGTGTTCTCGCCGGAATAGATGCCCCGGGCGATTCCGTTGCCGTTCTGCGTCACTGCGATGACGCCGCCATTGGTGACGGTGGTGTTCTCGTACTGCGAGCCGGCCGGAGCACTCGAATAGGCTCCGTAGACCCGCGTCGTGGTGTTGCCGGCCGGCGCTGTGAGGAGGATCGTGCCGGTGTTGTTCAGGGTCGAGCGGTCACCCGCGAGGTTCACGCCGAAATTGTCGCGGTTCAGCGGCGCGGTGTTGCTGATGGTGCCGGCGTTGTTGACGACGCTCGTGCCGTTCACCCGCACGTTGGTGAAGCTCGGGTTCGTGCCGGTGGCGGTCTGCTGCGAACCGACGGTGGCGCCCGGCTGGATGTTGACCGTGAGACCGGTGGCGGCTGCCGGGGCGATGAAGCCCGTCGGCTGGGCATCGGTGCAGGTGACGGTCTGCCCACTCGCGGGTGCGGCCGGCTGGCACGCCGCCGACGCCTCGACGATCAACATGCTCCAGACTGGAACGCTCGCCATCAGCGAGCGACGCAGCACCTGACCTTGCCCCGACATCGAATCCCCCAGATTTTTGTATTTTTGACTGGCCGAACGCTCGCACGCATGGCGAGCAGGGTGGACGATTACCTTGAGCACGCACGGAGTCAAAAATTAGTTCTACGTTCGGAGAACGACTTCATGCCTTTGTCTCGCGACGATGCAAAACAATCACACATCTTTCTTACAAAAGGAGGTTTAGGTTCTAGCAGTTGAGCAAAAACGGAAAAATTAAATTTAAAACACGCAATCCTACTGGGATAAAACGGCAAGACCGGCCGTTTTTCTTCACCAATGGCATGAGACTGGACCCGGTTGCCTCCGGACCAACGCCAGGCGTCGCGACCGGCCGTGGACGACATTCGAAAGACATGCGGCACCGCCTACGAACAGCCCTGGAACACAACGGCTGGAGCGTCCGGGAGGTGAGCGACGTTCGTGAGGCATTAAATCAGGTCTGGCTCGGCGTGCCGCGTCTCGTGCTCCTCGATCTCACTATGCCGATGATGGACGGGTTCTCGTTCCTCGACCGCTTGAGGGTATTACCAGGTTGCGCCGAAGTGTCGGTAGTGGTCCTCAGCGCTCGGGACGTCACGGCACAAGCGCGCGACCGGCAATCAGAGGTCGATGGCGTTTTACACACAGGCGATTCTAGTATTCAGGAGCGTCGAGAAGGCGACACAGGCCGTAAGACACGGCGCGTCCGATGCAGTCCTTTGACCGAACAGACTGCCGTCTTCGAACGTGATGTCCTCAGGCCTGCCAAGTCGTCCACCCCTCATGGCCTTCTGGCAGTCCGCGTTCGAGCAGAGTGCACGAGGATGGACCTGTCGATCAGGTCACCGTCACTGACGCGCTACGATACGCTGAACGCCGCGGTTCGGCTTCGTGCGACGGGCTTCTCCGCGTCACCGAAGAGAAACGGGAGGAGGACCGCCGTGAACGCTTCCGGATGCGAGTAGTTGATCCCGTGAGCCGCTCCCGGGATGACGGCAAGTCGGCCACGAGGAAGGGAGCCGGCGAGGCTCGCAACGAAGGCATGCGGGACGATGTAGTCGCGCGTGCCCCAGACCACGAGCGTCGGCTGTGAGACCCGCCGGACCTTCTCCGCGATGTGATTGTCGACCATGCTGCGCAGGGTCAGGATGTAGCGTCCGATCCCGCCGCGGGCATAGTCGGTGAGCGCCACCCAGGCGAGCGACCAGCGCTCGAACGGTGCGATGGCCATGAAACCGACAGCCTGCCGGACGAGGCCACGTGCCTCCGGGTCCGGCGTGGGACCCTGCAGCACAAGGCGTTCGACGAGCTGCGGATGAAGGAGCGCCAGTTCGACCAACACCTCGCAGCCCAGGGAATTGCCGACAAAGGCCGCGCGCTCCACCCCGACCGCATGCATCCAGGTCGCCAGTGCGTCCGCGAGCTCGCGCACCGTGAGCGTTCGGCGGGGTTTCTCGCTCAAGCCGAAGCCGGGCAGGTCAGGCGCATAGACTCTGACATGAGGAGCGAGATGCCGTGCGAGCGGGATCATGTAGCGGCTCGACATCCCGAGCCCGTGGACGAGGATCACGGGCAGACGGTCATCCGGTACGGCGTCAACCGAGACGCGGGCCTGCATCGTCCTGCCGTCGACGCGGACCTGCCTCACCGTGAACCGGCCCATATCTGTGCTTCGGTCCTGGCCGGCACGCCGCCGAGCCAAGGCGTCGACCAGAGCCAGACCGGCGATGATCCCGCCGGCCGTCACAAGGATCCACCGCAGGGACACACGCGTCTTTCCGTCTAAGCCAGTTTGAGCCATCCGCAGGAATGGGTGCTCACCTCCACTCTCTAGCAGCAAGGACATCATCCCGTGCGGCCGAGTTGGGCTGAGGTCAGAGCTTCGCCGGATTCACGGACTTCCAGTCGCCGAGGGCGAAGCCGTATGAGGCTTTGATTCCTCTGGCGTCATCCCCGCCGCGATCGCCGTGATCCAGGCGGCGACACGGTCGGGATCCGTGACCGGCAGCATGTGGCCGCCCGGTACGAGGTCGAGGCGCGTACCGGGTAGAACCCGCTTCAGACCTTCGCCGTGCTCGACCGAGCTGAGCACGCGATCGCCGGTTCCGTAGAGGACCGCGACAGGGACGGCGAGGCCAGGATACCGCGCTGCCAGCCCCGGCATGTCCGCGCCGGCCGCGTTCAAGTCCATCGAGGCGGCGTAGAAGCTGGAGGGCCGCAGGCCGAGCAGGCCGCCGCCCCGCGTTCCGAAATCGGCCGGCACCGCGTCCGGCCCGAACACCGTGTCGAGGACGCCCCGGCTGCGCAGAATCGCCAGTGGCGTCGCGAGGGTCCAGGCGACGGCCATCCGCAGGAGGGACGAACGGATGGCGAGGAGCCGGAACGGTGCGGGGACCGTGTCCTGCGGCTGCGTCAGGGGCGCGATCAGCGCGAGGCCGCCGATAAGGCGCGGATGTTCGAGGCCGAGCGCGAGGGCGACCGCGCCGCCGAGCGAGTGCCCGACGACGATCGGGCGCTCCAGCCCGAGATGACGGATAACGCCCAAAATCGTGTCGGCCTGGCCCGGAAGATCGGCGGGGGCGCGCCAGGATCGCGGCGAGTGGCCGGAACCGGGCCGGTCGATCAGCACCACCCGGAACCGGTCCGAGAGCCTGTCGAGCAGGGCATACGCGAAGTTGCCGAGCTGTCCGCCGAGACCGTGTACGAACACGAGCGGCCGGCCGCTCCCGGCTTCCAGGTAGTGGATGCGGCCCTGCGGCAGATCGAGGAAGTACCCGCGTGGCGGAAGGCGCCGCGCGATGCCCCGGGCGATGAGCCACGTGACGACGAAGGCGAAGCTCAAGAGGGCGGCAAGGACGACGGCGCCCAACGCGAACGCGGTCGGCAAGGCCGTGGTCACGTGCGCTCTCCCTTCAGGCGGCTCAGGACGCCCCAGTAGGAAACCGGCATCAGGCGCTCGATCAGCGAGGCGATCTTGGCGTCGTTGCCGATGATGATGCGCCGCCGTCGTCGCTCGACGCCGCGCACGATGATGTCTCCGGCCCGGGCGGGCGGCATCGTCAGGAGGCTGTTGGCGATGCGGCGCCCCCGCTCCAGCTCCTCGGCTGAAAGGGCCGCGGTGGCCCGCGCCGAATCGGCGATCGACGTGGCGACGCCGCCGGGATGCACCACGGTCACGCCGACCGTACCGCCCGCCAACTCGTGGGCGAGCGCCTGCGAGAAGCCGCGCACCGCGAACTTGCTCGCCGCATAGGCGGTCTGGCCCGGCGGGGCGATCAGGCCGTAGAGGCTCGACAGGTTGACGATCCGCGCTTCGGGAACGGCCTGCAGCATCGGCAGGAAGGCCCGGGTCATGCGCACGACGCCCCAGAAATTGACCTCGATCAGCCATTCGAAGTCGGCTTCGCTCACCTGCGCGAAGGTGCCGGCCATGGCCACACCCGCGTTGTTGACGAGGAGGTCGAGGCCGCCATGGGCGGCGGCCACCGTCGCGGGGAACGCCGCGACGGCCTCCCGGTCGGCCACGTCGAGGCGGTGACGGGTGACCCGAACGGTGCCGGCGAGCGGCCGCGCCGTCTCGGCCAGGCCCGCCTCGTTCACGTCGGCGAGGGCGAGGTTGCAGCCCCGCCCGGCGAGCGAGACCGCGATGGCCCGGCCGATGCCGCTGCCCGCACCCGTGACGAGGGCGGTGCGTCCCTTGAGATCGAACATGCGGTCGGTTCCTGCCCTTCGAAGCCTCGGTGCAACGGATATCCGCCCCCTCGGGGGCAGGCGTTCAGGCCGCCCGCCGGGTGTCGGTACGCCGGCCGCCGAACACCATGGCGCCGTCGTCCAGCCGGCCGTAGCGGAGGCCGGCGAGATCGAGCACGTAGTTCTGGTGAAGCTTCCACGGCGACGCGGTGCCCTGCTTCGGCATCAGGTGGCGCGCCCGCGCGACATAGCCCGAGCTGAAGCCGATCAGCGGCTCCGCGCCGGTGGCCGTGCCCCGGCGCGGCACGCACCACGCCTCGCCCCGCCTGTCCATGCGGCGCAGGAGGCGGCAGACATAGTCCGCCGTCAACTCGCATTTCAGCGTCCAGGAGGCGTTGGTGTAGCCGAGGGCGAGGGCGAGGTTGGGCACGTCGCTCAGCATCATGCCCTTGTACAGGTAGCGTTCGGCCGGATCGGGCGCGACGCCGTCGACGCTGATCCGCACCCCGCCCATGAGCTTCATCGTCAGGCCGGTGGCGGTCACGACGATGTCGGCCGGCAGGGTCTTGCCGGAGGAGAGTTCCAGCCCGTCCTCGGTGAAGCGCGTGATCGTGTCGGTCACGACGCTCGCCCTGCCGGTGCGGATCGCCGCGAACAGGTCGCCGTCCGGCACGAGGCAGAGGCGCTGGTCCCACGGCTTGTAGCGCGGCGTGAAATGCCTGCCGACATCGTAGTCGGGTCCGAGTTGCTCGCGGATGCCGCCGAGGATGCGCCGCGTCAGCGCCTCGGGTTTCCGCCGGGCGAACTGATAGAACAGAATGCTCAGGCCGATGTTCTTCCAGCGCGCGAGGCGATGGGCGAGGGGGGCCGGCAGGCGGGCCTTCAACCAGTTGGCGATCCGGTCGCGCGCGGGTAGCGCCACGATGTAGGTGGGCGAGCGCTGCAGCATGGTGACGTGGTCGGCGCGCCGTGCCATCGCCGGCACCAGCGTCACCGCGGTGGCACCGCTCCCGATCACCACGACGCGCTTGCCGGCATAGTCGAGGTCGTCGGGCCAAGCCTGCGGATGCACGATGGGCCCCGCGAAGCGCTCCGTGCCCGGCCAGTCCGGGCGATAGCCGCCCGCGTAGTCGTAGTAGCCGGCGCAGACGTAGAGGAAGCCGCAGGTATAGGCGATGCGCTCCCGCCCCGCCTCGACCTCCACGGTCCAGCGCGCCTCCGACGTGTCCCAGGCCGCGGACACCACGCGTTGGCCGTAGCGGATCCTACGGTCGATACCGAACTCTTCGGCGGTGGCCCGCAGGTAGCTCAGGATCGAGGCCGCGTCGGCGATGGACTTGTCCTCGGTCCACGGCCGGAAGCTGAAGCCGAAGGTGTAGAGGTCGGAATCCGAGCGCAGGCCGGGGTAGCGGAACAGGTCCCAGGTCCCGCCGAGCGAGTCGCGCGCCTCGAGGATCGCGTAGCTCTTGCCTGGACACTGGGTCTGCAGGGCGTGGGCCGCGCTGATGCCCGAAATGCCGGCTCCGATCACCAGCACGTCGAAATGCGCACCGCCCGGCGGCTCCAGGCGCGACGCTGCATCGTCAGGCCCGTCGCGGGGCACCGTGGGGATCGCCATGGCTGAAGCCCTCCGAGGTTCACGACGCCCCATTTAAGGTGTCCACCTTAGTTGATCAACAGGCAAACACCTTAATTGTTGCGCGGCCTCCGCGCGGCTAGGGTCCGGGCGGGACTGGATGCGCGAGCGGGACGGATGTGGCGATGACAGGACGGGACGCGGGGAACCGTGCGAAGGCGTTGCCTAAGCCTAAGCCCAAGACGCGGGCGCGTATCCTCGACGCCGCGCGCGAACTGTTCAACGAGCGCGGCCCCGGCAACGTTACCACGGCGGAGATCGCCGAGGCGGTGGGGATCAACGAGGGGAACCTCTACTACCATTTTCAGCGCAAGGAGCAGTTGCTCGAAGGCCTGTTCGGAGAGTTCGCGCAGGCGTTGCATGCCGCAGCCACGGCCTACGCGGCCAGCGACGACGGGCCCACTCGGTATCGTGCCTATCTCACCGGCTGGTTCCAGACGATGTGGGAATGGCGCTTCTTCTACCGGGACGGCGCGATGGTCTTCCGGCTCGCTCCCGAGCTCAAGCCGCGCCTGAAGCAGGTCAGTGACGAGGGTCAGGGGCTGACCCGCCGGGCGCTCGAGGAGATGCAGAGGGCGGGGTTGCTGACGATCCCAGCCGACCGGCTCGACCCGCTCGTCACCAATTCCTGGATCGTCTCGACCTACTGGATCGACTATCTGCGCTCGCGCCGTGGCATCGGCGAGGTCACGCGCGCGCATGTCGACTGGGGCGCACGCCAGGTGATGAGCCTGTTCCTGCCATACCTGACGCCGCGAGGGCTGGCGGAAGCCGAACTCGGTGCGGCGCGTGAGGATGGCTGATCGTTCGAGAGGAAGACAGGCTCAAGAGCGTGAGGCTCGGCCCGGCTGGACGAGCCGTTCGGCGCGCTGGATGCGCAGCCCCGTCTCTCCATGCAGGAGTAGCTCTTCGTTGCACGCGAGGCGACGGGCGCGACGGTTCCCCATGTTGAACGAGCGCGGCTGAGCGCGGAAGACCCGACGGGCCCGACGCGCGGTTCGGGGCCGTCTCAGCCCGTCTACCGGCTTCGCATCGCGTGGACCCGGACATCAACCGGCGCACGGAGCCCCTGCGGCAGCCCGCGTTGCGCGTATCCGATGAAGACTTCGAACGCCTGCTTCGACGCCCATCTCTCCGGCACGGGAAGCAGGGCTCCGGACCTCGCCACACCAATGGCAGGCGGGCAACGGCCCTAGGCCGAACCCCGCCGCCGCGGCCTGGACGAGCGTCTCGCCGCCGCGGGTGAAACCAGGCGACCTCGCTGCGATCACCCCACGGAAGTCTTCTAATTTGGCAGGAACGAACCGAATTTCTATCTTCGTTACCCCCAAGAGATCATTTTATTGTTTCATGAAAATCTTTGGAATGTTGAATGGCACTGCTTTGATCTAACTTAAGTCCCACGCCAAGCCGACGTGTTCATCACCTGTGTCTGAATCCGATGGGGCGGCACGGGTTGGAGCCTGTCGGCACACCGGGCAAGGGTCGGCGCCATCCCGTGAAGACGATGAGCAAAATGTCTTGTTCGACGATGCGCGATCGACGAGGGCGGCGGCGATCCGGCCGCGACGCCGCCGGCTGTCCGCCGTGGCGGCCCTGCTCGCCCCTGGGGGCCGCGCGGGCTTGACGGTCGGCGTGACGCCCGGTTCGAGCAAACTTCGCCGTCTGTACGGGCGCGGATCGATGCCGGCTACGCCTACGACGCGGTCCCCTACGGCCTTCCCTGGCTCCCCTGAGCCGCCAACCCGTTCGAGTTCCTGACAATGCGCGTTCTGAGACTGATCGCCGCCGCTGCCCTCACCCTCGGCGCCATGGCCGCCCAGGCGGCGAGCCTGAAGGTCGGCGTGGTGCCGGGCGCCTACGCAGATGCCGTGAACGCCGTGGTGGGCGAGGCCAAGGCGAAGGGCATCGACGTGACGGTCGTCGAGTTCAGCGACTGGAACACGCCGAACGTCGCCCTCGATGCCGGCGACATCGACGTGAACTTCTTCCAGCACCGCCCCTTCATGGAGAACGTGGAAAAGCAGAAGGGCTACGATTTCGAGATCGTCGGCCTCGGTATCCTGCAGAACCTCGGGCTCTACTCCCTGAAGCACAAGAGCCTCGACGCGGTGCCGGTCGGCGGCCGCGTCGCCATCGCCAACGATCCGGTGAACCAGGGGCGCGGCCTGCTGCTCCTCCAGAAGGCCGGGCTGATCAGGCTGAAGGACGGCGTCGGCTTTCTCGGCACCCTCGACGACATCGTGGAGAACCCGAAGACGCTGAAATTCACCGAGGTCGAGGGGCCGCAGCTCGTGCGCGTCACCGGCGACGTCGACCTCGCGCAGGGCTACCCGCACTTCATCGTCGCGGCGGGCAGCTTCGACCCTACGAGCGGGCTCGTCTATTCCGGCATCGAGGACAAGCTCTTCGCGGTGAGCTTCGTCACCAAGGCGGCACGGAAGGACGACGCGACGATCCGTAAGTTCGTGGACCTCTTCCACAATTCGGAGGCCGTGAAGGCGCAAATCCGCAAGTCCTTCGCCGACAGCGACAAGCTCTACGTGCTGGCATGGCTGAAGTGATGGCCGGCCTGGCCTTCGACGGCATCCGCGAACCGGGCGGCTGGGTCGCGACAGGCGCGGCGGAGGCGCGCCCCGTCTCCGTCGTGCGAGCTGCGACGGGGAGCCGGGCGGCCGGCACCGTGAGGTTCGAGACGGTCGGCAAAACCTACCTGTCCGCGGCCGGCGCGGTCCGAGCGCTCGACGCCATCGACCTCGCGATTCCGGCCGGCACAATCTTCGGCATCATCGGCCGCTCGGGCGCGGGCAAGTCCAGCCTGTTGCGGACCGTCAACCGCCTGGAGGAGCCGACGTCCGGCCGGGTGCTGGTCGATGGCGAACCCATCGGCGCGCTGGATACCGCCGGGCTGGTGGCCCTGCGCCGGCGAATCGGCATGATCTTCCAGCACTTCAACCTGCTCTCGGCCAAGACCGTGCGGCAGAACGTGGCCCTGCCGCTCGCCGTCGCCGGGGTACCCAAGGCGGAGATCGGCCCGCGGGTGGACGAGGTGCTCCGCCTCGTCGGGCTGGAGGACAAGGCGGAGGCCTATCCGTCGCGGCTCTCCGGCGGGCAGAAGCAGCGGGTCGGCATCGCCCGCGCCCTGGTGAGCCGCCCGGAGATCCTGCTCTGCGACGAGGCGACCTCCGCCCTCGACCCGGAGACCACGCTCTCGATCCTGAGCCTGCTGCGCGACATCAACCGGCGCCTCGGGATCACCATCGTGCTGATCACCCACGAGATGAGCGTGATCCGCGAGATCTGCAGCGATGTGGTGGTGCTGGAACAGGGCCGGATCGCCGAGACGGGCCCGGTCTGGCGCGTCTTCGGCAGCCCGGAGCATCCCGCCACCCGGGCGCTCCTCGAACCGCTGACCCGCGATCTGCCGGAGGATCTGGCGGCCCGGCTGCAGCCGAATCCGGTGCCCGGCGGGGCGACGGTGCTGCGGATCACCTGCTCCGGCGAGGCGCCCGACCTCTCGGCCCTCACGGCGGCGGCGGGCGCGCCGGTGCGCCTGCTCCAGGCCGGCATCGACCGTATCCAGGGCCGCGCCGTGGGCCGCATGCTCGTCGCCGTCGCGGGCCCCGACGCGGAGAACCGCCTCAGGGTCCTTGGAACCGACATCGAGAGGATCGGCCATGTCGCCGCAGATGATTGACCGCCTCTGGCAGGCCGGCCTCGACACGCTCGTCATGGTCGGGGCCTCGGCTGGGATCGCCGTGCTGGCGGGCCTGCCGCTGGCCCTCTTCCTCGTCACCTCTGGTCCCGGTGGCATCTTCCCGGCACCGCGCGCGAACCGAGTGGTGGGGATGCTCGTCAACGGATTCCGGGCGGTGCCCTTCATCGTGCTCCTGGTGGCGCTGATCCCGTTCACGCGTCTGGTGACCGGCACCACCATCGGCGTGTGGGCGGCCATCGTGCCGCTCTCGGTCAGCGCCACCCCGTTTCTCGCCCGCATCGCCGAAGTCTCCCTGCGGGACGTCGATGCCGGGCTCATCGAGGCGGCGCAGTCCATCGGCTGCCGCCGCCGGCACATCCTGGCCCACGTGCTGCTGCCCGAGGCGCTGCCGGGCATCATCGGCGGCCTCACCATCACGATCGTGTCGATGATCGGCGCCTCCGCCATGGCGGGCGCCGTCGGCGCGGGCGGCCTCGGCGACGTGGCGATCCGCTACGGCTACCAGCGCTTCGACACCACCGTGATGATGGCGGTGATCGCGATCCTCATCGCCCTTGTCTGCGTGGTGCAGTTCGCGGGCGACACCGCCGTGCGGCGGCTCCGAACCCGCTGACGGTTGAAACGCATGACCTTGCCCCTCATCGACGCCACCGCCGCCGACCGGCGCCCGCCGCCGCCCATCCGCCCGCACCTCATCCGCCAGGATGCCGAGGCGATCGAGGCCGCCCACGCTGTCGCCCGGATTTTCGCCGAGGACGCGGGGGAGCGCGACCGTGCGCGGCGCCTGCCCTGGGACGAGATCGAGGCTTTCACGGCGAGCGGTCTCGGCGGCATCACGGTGCCGCGGGACCATGGCGGCGCCGACGTCTCGCACGCGACGCTGGCCGAGGTCTTCGCGATCCTGGCCGCCGCCGACGCCTCGGCGGCGCAGATCCCGCAGAATCAGTTCGGCGTCCTCGCCGTGGTGCGCACGGCCGCGCGCCCCGCACAAGCGGAGCGGATCTTCTCCGACGTCCTGGTCGGCCACCGGATCGGCAATGCCGGTCCGGCCCGCGACGGCCGGGCGATCACCCATGTCGGCACGCGCCTGACGGAAGGGACGGAGGGCGCGCGCATCAGCGGGACGCGCTTCTACTCCACCGGCGCGCTCTTCGCTCACTGGATCCCGGCCCGGGCCCTGGACGACGACGGCCGGCCGCTCCTGGTCTGGGTGCGCCGCGACGCCGAGGGCGTGCGGGTCGTCGACGACTGGCAGGGCTTCGGCCAGCGCACCACGGCGAGCGGCACGGTCGTCTTCGCGGATGCGGCCATCGAGGAGAGCCTGACGCTCGACCTCACGTCGCTGGCGGAGCGCCCGGCCCTGTTCGGCCCGGTCTCGCAACTCGTCCAGGCGGCCATCGATGCCGGCATCGCCCGGGGCGCGGTCGCCGCCGCCCTGGACTTCGTGCGGTCGAAGACGCGCGCCTACCCCTTCACCGTCGAGCAGGCGACGGAGGATCCCTACATCCTCGGCGAGATCGGACGCCTGCAGACCGACTTGCACGCCGCCGAAGAGGTGCTGGCCCGCGCCGGCCGGACCCTCGACCGGGTCGCCGCCGAACCCGTCACGGCGGACTCTTCGGCACGGGCCTCCGTCGCCGTCGCGGAAGCGAAGATCCTGACCACCGAGATCGCCCTGGAGGCGTCCGAGCGGCTTCTGGAGCTCGCCGGCACCTCGGCGACGCGCGCGGAGTACAACCTCGGCCGCTTCTGGCGCGATGCGCGGGTGCACACGCTCCACGACCCCGTGCGCTGGAAATATCATCTGCTCGGCAACTACACGCTCAACGACGCGCTGCCCGCCCGGCACCAGTGGAACTGACGACCGGATGCCGCTTCAACCCCACGAGACCGCCTTCACCCGCACGCCGGAGCCGCCGTGCCCGGTGCCGGTGATTGCCGACGCCGCGACCGCCCTCGCCGTCGCCCGCACCCTGGCCGAGGATTTCTCGAAGTCCGCCGTCGCGCGCGACCTCGACCGCGACCTGCCCTTCGGCGAGATCGCGCGTTTCACCGCGTCCGGTCTCTGGGCCATCACAGTGCCGAAGGCCTACGGCGGTACGGGTGTCGACAGCGCCACCGCCGCGCAGGTCATCGCCATCGTGTCGGCGGCGGACGGGTCACTCGGCCAGATCCCGCAGAACCATTTCTACGCCCTCGAAGTGCTGCGCAACGGCGGCACCGAGGCGCAGAAGCGCGCCCTCTACGGACGGGTGCTCGCGGGCGAGCGCTTCGGCAACGCCCTGGCGGAGATCGGTCAGCGCGATCACACCCGCCGCACCCGCCTCGTGCGCGACCCCGCCGGCTGGTTCGTCGAGGGGCGCAAGTTCTACTGCACCGGATCGCTCTTCGCCCACCGCATCCCCACCCTGGTGAACGCCTGGGAGGACGGCCGCGACGTCGCCTCCCTCGTCTTCATCCCCCGCGACGCGCCGGGCGTCACCCTGGTGGACGACTGGGACGGCTTCGGCCAGCGGGTCACCGGCTCGGGCTCGGTGCTGTTCGAGGGGGTGCGCGTCGAGCCTGACTGGGTGGTGCCCTTCGGCGCCTCCCTGGAGCGGCCGACCGCCATCGGACCCTTCGCCCAGATCCTGCACGCCGGGATCGACCTCGGCATCGGCCAGGGGGCGCTGGCGGCGACACTCCCGTTCGTGCGCGCCCGCGCCCGGCCGTGGATCGACTCCGGGGTCGAGCGCGCGAGCGAGGACCCCCTGCTGCTCCACGCCCTCGGCACCGTGCGGGTGCGCCTCGCCGCCGCCGATGCGCTTCTGGAGCGGGCCGGCCGCTTCGTCGACGCGGCGCAAGCTGCGCCCGATGCCGAAAGCGTCGGGGCGGCCTCCGTCGCCGTGGCGGAGGCGCGGGCGTCGAGTCACCGGGCCGGCCTGCTCGCGGCCAACAAGCTCCTCGAACTCGGCGGTACCTCGGCCACCAATCGCGCCGAGGCCCTCGATCGCTACTGGCGCAACGTCCGCACCCACACCCTGCACGACCCCGTGCGCTGGAAGGATCACTGGATCGGCGCCTACCATCTCAACGGCCGGTTGCCGCCCCGGCACGGAGCGCTCTGATGGCGGCCAGGGAACCGATGAAGAAGCAGATCCTCCTCAACGCGTTCAACATGAACTGCGTCGGCCACATCAACCACGGACTCTGGACCCACCCGCGCGACCGCTCGTCGGAGTACAACACGCTCAGCTACTGGACCGACCAGGCGAAGCTCTTGGAGCGTGGCCTGTTCGACGGCCTCTTTATTGCCGACATCATCGGCGTATACGACATCTACGGCGGCGGCATCGAGGTGACCGCGCGGGAAGCCGTGCAGCTGCCCGTCAACGACCCGACCGTCCTCGTCTCCGCCATGGCGGCGGTGACGAAGCATCTCGGCTTCGGCCTCACGGTCAACGTCCACACCGAGGCCCCCTCCACCTTCGCCCGGCGGATCTCGACCCTCGACCACCTGACGGAGGGCCGCATCGGCTGGAACATCGTCACCGGCTACCTCGACAGCGCCCATCGCGGCCAGGGCAGCGGCGCGCTGCCCGCCCACGACCGGCGCTACGACTATGCCGAGGAGTATCTGGAGGTACTCTACAAGCTCTGGGAGGGAAGCTGGGACGACGCGGCCGTGCGGCGCGATCCTGCGGCCCGGGTCTTCGCCGATCCGGCCCATATCCGGCCGGTCTCGCATCGCGGCGAGTTCTTCGATGTCGCCGGCTACCACCTGTCCGAGCCCTCGATCCAGCGCACGCCGGTCCTCTACCAGGCGGGCGCCTCGGGGCGCGGCCGGGCGTTTGCCGGCCGCCACGCCGAGTGCGTGTTCATCTCGGCCCGCGACCGCGCAAGCGCACGCGAGGCCGTGCGCGCCATCCGCGCCGAGGCGGTGGCCGCCGGGCGGCGGCCCGACGACGTGAAGATCTTCGTCGGCATCGCGATCATTCCCGGACGCACGAAGGCTGAGGCGGAAGAGAAGCGGGCGGAATACCTGCGCTATGCCAGCCCCGAGGCGGGACTCGCACACTTCTCCGCGTCCACGGGCATCGATTTCGCCGCCTACGGCCTCGACGAGCCCATTTCCTACGGCCAGAGCAACGCCATCCAGTCGGCCGATGCGGCCGCCGCCCAGCGTCGGCTGACGAAGCGCGACCTCCTCGCCGAACTCGGCCTCGGGGGCCGCTACGCGGTGCTGACGGGCGACGCCGTCTCCATCGCCGACGAACTCCAGGCCTGGATCGAGGAGGGCGAGGTCGACGGGTTCAACCTCAGCCGCATCGTCGTGCCCGAGAGCTTTTCCGACTTCATCGACCTCGTGGTCCCGGAACTCCAGGACCGCGGGATCTACAAGACCGCCTATGGCGAGGGCTCCCTGCGGGGCAAGCTTTTCGGTCGGGGCGACCGCCTGCCAGGCCGCCACGCCGCCCAAGCCTTCCGCCACGCCGTCTCGGCCGCTTTCGAAGACGGCCCGTAAGCGACGGCATCTTCTGGTTCCTGCTCACCTCCGGTAACACCTGCCATAGCGTCGGGTCCGATTTCGGTCAGGCACTCACCAACGCTGCTATCCATTAGATCGTCGAAACCGCGGAGCGGCTGGCCTATGACGGCCTTTTTATCCGGAGGGACGCTGCCTGCACCGACCCGTACTCCGTCGAGCAGCTTTCGCGCATCCTGTGTAGGGTCGCGATCTGGAGGCGGCCCCAGCAGGAGCCGTCCCGTCGATGACGACCATGCCTGATAGTATCCGATACGACAATAACCTGATCTGAAATGAGCGCCCGATCGACATTCATTTTGAAATACCTTCGTGTCAATCTAACGGTGCTGTAAATGTTCGCTTTCGAGCAAGAGTCCAATACCTCTCAACGGCGCTGTTGTGTCGGCACCCGTCCGTCCGCTCTATGACCGGGTCAGGTGGAAAGCAGCCGTTCGGTTAGTAAATATACGGAGCAATCATTGAATGTTGGGGTCTACATTGGGCGTATCGCCCTGATCCTGAGCGGCACGCTTGGCAGCTTCTCGTCCAATCAGAAATAACAGGGCATCCATTAAAGCCATCATCTCCGGCGTGCCACTTTTCTTCAACGCTGCACGAGCTTTCAGACAGTTATCTACCATCTCACCAAAACGGTCCTCTTCCCCCATCGCCCTTTCAGCCCCTTGGTAGCAGCCAAAAAACTATCAAATGTCAGGTTGTAAGCAAGCCAGCGAAGGGGAATTTTTCTTTTTTCGGGGCCCTTCCAATTCACTATCTCAGACATAGATCGGCCGCTTCGCCGAATGCACACAATACGATTGTGCAAAATACGATTTAGTACGGTTTGGAGCGATCGATGCTTAGTGATGACGGGGGTAGCGGTGGCCCGATATGCTCAAAAGACATTCTAGCGAAAATTGCGTCCGCTCTAAATTGCTCTATTGAAGATTTTTCCGATAATTCATCATGCTGTATTTCTGAGACAATTGAGCTTATTGATTTATGGTCTAAAATAAAACATGTTCAAGACCGGAATAAGGTTTTGAGCTTTATACGAACGGCTGCCGAGAAACAATTCTGACATAAGTCTACCATCTGATTAGCTGGATGTCATTGCGGCGTGATCCAACGCAACTTCCGCTTGGTGTCGGTAGCAGCGGTTAGCTCGTTGTGTGGAAACGAAGCTTCAGCCGCATGCCCGCTCCCCTTATCTGGTAGCCGCAGCCGAACACCCGAAGGTGGACGCGCGTTTGGGACATGCTCAGCGGGAGGGCTCTGCAGCGATATCGCTCCAGCCCGGCAGGGGAAAGGCTCGATCGTAGGCCAGATTGAAGAGGAAGGCGTAGGCCACGTAGAAGGCCGCAATCGCGATATCCATGACGAAGGCCTGGACGAGGGCAATGCCGAGATACCAGGCGATGGGCGGCAGCAGGAACACGAGCAGCCCCGCTTCGAAGAGCACGGCGTGACCGACCCGTAGGACAAGGCTCTTGCGCGTGTGCCCGACCAGCCGCTGCATCGCTCGATCGAAGCCGAGATTGTAGGCGTAGTTCCACGCCGTGGCGACCAGGGCGCTGCCGAAGCCGATCACGCCCATGGCGGAGGCGTGCAGGCCGAACAGTATTGTCCCGAGCGGAATGATGAGCGCGAGCCCGACTACCTCGAACAGGATGGCGTGGCGGATACGGTCGCGTGTGCTGCGCATGGTTTTGCCTGGAAAGGGCCTCTGGTCCGCCGCCTTCTATCTGTGATAATCCAGCCAACAAGTTAGAAGGTATCTGGAAATCAGATAGGTGGCAGTCTCTCTCGATCAGCTTCAGGCCTTCGTGGCGGCGGCCGAGGCCGGTTCATTTTCCGGGGCCGCCCGTGTGCTGTGCAAGGCGCAGTCGGCTGTCAGCACGCAGGTGGCGAACCTTGAGGCGGATCTAGGCCTAACCCTGTTCAGCCGGGCGGGTAGGAACCCAGTGCTCACCTCGGCGGGGGAACGGCTGCTGCTGGAGGCGCGGGTCGTGCTCGAACGGCGGGAGCACTTGATCGGCGTGGCGAGCAGCCTGGAACAGCGGGTGGAGAACCGGCTGGTGGTCGCCATCGACGAACTCTATCCCGAGCATGCCCTCGGCGCTCTGTTCGCCGACTTCGCCGGGCGCTTCCCCTTCGTGGAGCTGGAGCTGCTCTTCCCGCTGATGGAGGATGTCAGCCGCATGGTGCAGTCCGGAGCCGCCGACCTCGGCGTGATGTGGCGTCAGGAGGTGCTGCCCACGGAGCTTGGCTTCCAGACCATCGGCTGGGTGCCCCTCAAACTCGTCTGCGGTCGCGACCATCCGCTGGCGAAGGCGCGGGTGGAGTGGGAGGAACTGAAGCGCCACCGCCAAATCCTCGTCGCCGCGCGCGGCGACGGACCGGAGAAGCGCCGTCTGCGAGTGGCCGCCGAGGTTTGGTGGGTGGAGAGCCACTGGGTCATTCTGGAAATGGTGAAGCACGGGATCGGCTGGGCCTTCGTCACCGATCACGTCATCGCCGCGTCCCTCACCGCGCCATACCTCGTCACGCCGGACCTGCAGTTCGACAAGGGTGACTGGCCCATCGCCCTGGAACTGGTCTGGCACAAGCAGCGCCCCTGCGGCCCCGCCGCGGCATGGCTTCGCGAGCGCTTCGCGGCGGAACGGGTCGGCAGTTTGTCAGGCGGCAGCCGGACAGGCTGAGGGACGAGCGTTGCGGGACGGCCGACGAATGGCCGCTTTCGGGAAGCGCTGACGGCGGTCCCGATGACCGGGTTGGGTCGGACGCAGGAGGGCTGCATTTTAAGCTTGGCAGCTGCGTGGCACACATCCCGAACGTCTAATCGGTAATGCGCAGGCTACGTTCGCAGCACCCTTTCTCTCTCTGCCGGCATCGGCCGGTTGGGAGATGAGAAATGGGACATTCAGAGCACGACCCAGCCTTCAAGAACCGCCGACCATGGAACGCAGGACGGAAGCTCGGCGCCAAACGCGCGCTCAAACCACAACAGGTTTGGGCCATCCGTTTCTGGCTCGACGGAGAGCGGCGTGTACGCGACCGGGCCATGTTCGACCTTGCCATCGACAGCAAGTTGCGCGGTTGTGACATCGTCAAATTGAAGATCGGTGAGCTTGTCAGCGGCGGGCATGTACGGGCGCGCGTCATCGTCGTTCAGCGAAAGACTGGGTCGCCCGTGCAATTCGAACTGCTTGAACCAGCACGTACCAGCATTCTGACTTGGCTGGGGTGCCGAGGGGGCGGGCTTAACGATTACGCCTTTCCCAGCCGGATCGACCACGAGGCGCACATAAGCACCCGGCAGTACGCCCGCCTGGTAGATGAATGGGTGACGGGCATAGGGCTACGGCGCGAGGACTACGGCACACATTCTCTACGCCGTACAAAGGCGGCATTGATCTATAAGCGAACCGGCAACTTACGCGCTGTGCAGATTCTGCTCGGGCATACGAAAATCGAGAGCACGGTACGATACCTCGGCGTGGACGTTGAAGACGCGCTCGCTCTGGCAGAAGCGACCGAAATCTGAAAGCCGGCCTCCTCGGCGGCAACGTTGAGGGGGCCATTCAGACGTTACAACCGCAGCGCGTCCAATGTCGTCGTCAAACCAGCACTTGACTGTCTTGGATATAGACGTTCTTGGACCGACCCAGCCTTTCTGCACCGGGTGGATTGCGGTCTGTCCGCTAATTAGCGGCAGATCGACAAAGCGGTCATCCAGCATTGCCGAACTGCCCCGGGATGAAGAACCCCGGCGGAGACCAGCCAGGCCCACGTAATTATGAGGAAAGGCATCACCGAGGAGGGTTCGGACCATCTCCTCGGCTACAATCCCGGCTTAGTCGATGCAACAAGGTCCACGTCGCCCTCCGCAATCTCTTGCGTCGTCGTTCCATGGCCAGGCGCTTCAACTTCGAGGACCAGAATGCGCAGCACAGCCTCCACGAGAAAGCTCGGCATGTCTCACCGTTCGGCCTATGCGCTGGCCCTCCTGTGGGGGATCTCGGCCACCCCCGTGGTGGCGGTCACGCCGGTGACACCGGTGGGCGTCGAGAGCTGCGACGCCTTCCTGGAGGCTTATGCCCAGTGCGCCGCCAGCCCCGGCGTACCGGAAGCCGCTCGCCCCGGCATCCGCCAGGGCATCAACACGATGCGCGAGAGCTTCCGCGACTCGGTCCTGCGCAACGAGGCGGCGCGTCCGACCGTGGCCTATCAGTGCGCCCAGGCCCATGAGGCCGTGCGCAAAAGCTTGGTCGACGCATTCAAATGCGATTTTCCAGCCGCACCCGCGGCCTCCCAGGCCCTGTTGCAGAGCCCGCCGCCACCGCCGGGCTCGGCTCGGGCGACCGCCCGCCCGGCGCCGGCGCAGACGCCCGAGGCTCAGGCGCTGGCAAAGGCCAATGCCTACACCGAGGCCCAGAACCACTTGGTCCGGTCTCATCCCCTGGAGCAGCAGTTGGCTGACTACCAGCGCGACAACGAGCGGGTGCTCAAGCTCGGAACGAAGCTCGGCGCCAACGCCTGGTACCACTTCGGCATCGTGGATTTCGACGGGGTCATCGACGAGTTGGAGAAGGCCGTTGCCTTGCCGAGCGTCGTGCCAGAGGTGGATGCTCAGGCCGCCCGGCTGCTGGCCGCCCTGCGCGAGGTCAATCCCATCCTGAAGGCGCTCACGCGCTATCAGACCACGCGCGAGTTCAAGGAGGATGGCTTCAAGTTCGCCCGCGAGCAGCACGCGATCCTCGTCCCCCGCGTCGAGGCGGCCGCCAAGGCGATGGACGCGTATGGCACGGCCCTGTTCGAGCGCGAGATCGCCCGGGATGAGCGCCGTCTGGCGGCCCTGCCGGAGGATGCGCCGGCACGGCGCCTCCTCTCCACCAGCCTCACCCTGCGCCGCGCGGTCCGGCGGTTCGAGGCACTGGGACCGAAGGCGGATGTCGCTCCCTTCCTGGCCGCACTCGGCGAGGTCTCGAACGCCAACCGCCACCTCGGCACGGTCCTCGACGGCATGAGCCCGAAGGCGAACTCATCCTGCAACGGCTACACCGACACGGTCGCAAGCGTAATTGGGCATGGCCGGGACGTCGCCCGGGACATTCGCGCCAAGAGTGATCCGAGCCAACCGGCGCAACGCTTCAACGAGACCTACAACCGCTCGGTACGCGATCTAGAATCTTGCCATAGGAATGAGAGTCGGGTGCGTCCAGGCTGAGGTCAGCTGAAGATCGCTAAAGACAGGACTGATGTCTCCTTCAACGTAAATGCTCGTCCTTACGCCTCCGCAAGTCTGCGGGGAGACGAGCAGGCCGATGTCAAGGAGCGTGCGTTCCACGGGTAGCATCGGCGTCTCTTAATGAGGACGGACGGAGAGCGGTCGCTGAACCTTTGCGCGGGATCGCGATCGCGTCGTCCGCTCCTCATCGGGGCCAGTCGAAGTAGCGCCTTGCGGCGCCTCGGCCTTCCGCCAACGGCCTCGTCAGCCGGCCGCGCCGGTCGATCAACCCCCATCGGCCCCCGACCATGGCGGATGGCTGGCGCCCATCCGAGCGGCAGCCCTGGCAAACCAGGGCCTCGCCGCGGGCGTTGAACGGGAACGACCAGTCGAAATCCGTGGCCAGCACCCGGCGCAGGCGCCGGTCGTGGAACGCGACCTTGCCGGCGTGACGAGCGCGCACCAACCCCTGCGCGAAGGGATCCGGCCCGTTGTCGAGGGGGAACACCGGCAGCGCCAGCCCGTCGCGGCGCGCCCAGAGCGCGCCGATTCCATCGACGACGATCTCTGTCACCCCACCCCGGAACGGCATGCGCGCGAGGCGGGCGGGGTCGATGCGGACGAAGTCCCCCGCGCGGCGGGCGCAGTGCTCCGTGCGGGCGAAATCCGCGTGGACGTCACGGCAGGCCAGCGGGTAGGCGCCCCCGTCGCGCGCCTGCACGGCCTGCGGCGCGAGGCCGGCCGCAAGCTCCAGGAGGGCGAGCGCACCGAGCGCTCTTCCCCGTGCCCTCGGGCTCACCTGAGGCCCCAGCGCCCGAGCGGGCCGGGCGCGCCCGTGGCGTCGTCCACGAACACGCGCCAGCCGCTGCCGTAGGCGACATCGCAGACATCCCAGACGAGGCCGGTGCCCGTCCGGGTCGGCACGGCCGTGCCGGTGGTGGCTGTGCCTGTTCCCGCCGCGGCGCACGCTGCGATCGCCGCCGCCTGCTCGGGCGTGAGGCGGCCCGTTGCGGGGGCAGGCCTGGCGGATCGGGAGAACAGGCGGTCCAGGATCGCCAGCATGGTTCGGGCTCCTCGCATCGGCGAACGAGCATGGGCGTCCGGCCCCGGGATGTCACCCGCCCCGGTGCCGGTTGCGGGGCGGCCGCCCGTCAGCCACACCTCCCGGACCGTATCAGGCGGGAAGAACCGCACGTGAGGAACCTGGATGTCCCTGAAGCTCGACCACTCCTCCGTGGAGGAACTCGACTTGGCCCTGCGCCTGTATCGGCGCCTGCTGGTCCGCCTGCTCCTGATCCTCGTCCTGGGCTTTGCCGGGGTGATCGGCTTGGCCAAGCTCAGCACGATCCTGTCGCCGCCCTACGGCGTCTACTTCCTCGGGCAGGGCCTGGTGACCTGGGGGCTGCTCGGCCTCCTCGCCCTGCTCTTCGCGGAATTCTGGTGGGAGGGCCGCCAGATCGGCAAGGCCCTGAACCATCCGGGCCTGCTGGATTCCCCCATCGCCGGGCTGCTGAGCGGCCTCGCCGTGATCGGTGAGCGCGCCGCCGCCATCGGGATGGAGCCCAGCTTCTTCCACGGCCCCCTGCGGCCGATCCGCCGGCGCTGACGGGTCCGTGGCGCTCAGCGCGCCGGCCCCTCGCGGGCGACCAGACTGTCGCGGTGGACCGCGAGGCTCGCTCCGGCGCTCGCGAGGGTGACGGCGAAGCCTAGGGCGGGCAGCGTCCCGTCCTCCGCCCGCCACAGGGCCGCCGCGAGGCCCGCGCCGGCGCCGAGGCAGGCCAGGGCCAGGGCGGCCCGCCAGCACCGCACCGCACGCGGCTCGAACCGCACCAGGCCTTTCGCCCACCAGACCAGGGGCAGCATCGACAGCCAATAGAGGGGTTGGGCCCGGACGGCGCCGTGAGGTCTGGGCATGAGGCAGCCGATGACCGAGACGGTGGCGGCGAGGCCCGCCACAAGGGCGAGCCCGGCCGCCACGTTCGAGGGACGGTCCTTGCGCAGGCGCTGCCAGTAGGCCGGGTCGCGGCGGATCAGGGAACTCCCTCCCGGGCCGGCGCCGACTGCTTCCAGGCCGCGAGGCGGGCCAGGACGTAGGCCGGCACGCGGTCGGCCACGGCCAGATTCTCCGGGCGCAGGGAGAAATCGTAGGTGAGGCCGTCGTGGTGGACGAGGTAGGTGCAGGTGGAGACCTCGCGCTTGTCCGAAGTGTCCGAGGCGAGGCAGCCGGGCGGGGCCTGGTCGGCCGGCCGCGCCGCGTGCCGGGACGGGAGGCGGTAGAAGCGCCGGTGGTCGACGCCCTCGGAATGGACGAGGCGCTCGCCGCCGGACGGGTCGGGCCGCCACGGCGCGCCCTCGGCGAGCCGCGCATCGAAAATGCCCCATTGCCGGGCGTGGAGGGGTGCGAAGCGGCGCCCGTCCGGGTCGCCGACGACGTGGACCACGAGGTCGGCGGCGAACGGGCCAGCATGGCCGTGGCTGAGGGGGCTGTAGCCGGGGAGGCCCGCCGCGACCTCGGCGGCGGGCAGCATCAGCCAGAGCGAATCCGCCGGTTCCCGGCCGAGCCCCGGGAGCGCGTCGAGCCAGGGCAGGCGGAAATTTCGGGAAAACTCGTAGGTGTGCGGCACGGCGAACGCGGTCCCGGCGAGGCGGTACCGCGTGGTGCCGAACCGGCCCTCCGCCGCGAAGGCCGCGAGCACGAGGGGCAGGCCGAGGAGCGCGACGAGGCGCGCGACGCGACGCAAGGGACGCATGGGGGACGTTCCTATTCCGTGAGTCCGCCTATTCCGTGGGTCCGCCTATTCCGTGGGCCCGGCGCGGAGCCCGGCCGCTTCCGCCGCGAGGTTGGCGCGGGCGGCCGCCTCCAAGCGGTCGTGGAAGAGGTCGGTCTGGTAGAGGCGCGGCCGGGCGAGGAAACGGTCGAGGACCTGGGCGCGCCCGAGCCGCCACGCCGCCTCGGGAACGGCGGCGTATTCCCGGCGGATCGCCGCCGCGTAGGCCGCGTAGACGGCGCGCGGCGCACCGAGTACGGCGAGATCGAGGTCGAGGAGGAGGCGGGTCGCCGAGTCCGCGCTCGGGCCGTGCGCGGCCGTCGCGTGGATCATCGCGATCGCGGCCCGGACGCGCGCATCCCCGGCGGCCGCCCCCGCCTCGGCACGCAGCAGGTCGGCGCTGCGGGCCTCGTTGTCGGCGCGGGCGGTGTCGTAGACGGCGTCGTGGAAGGCGATGGCGAGATCGATGGCGTCGCCGTCGACGCCCGCGAAATCGGGATGTGCTTGCACGGAATCGTGCCCCGCGAGCAGCGCCGCGACGTGGGGCCAGCCGTGATAGTGCCGGTCCGCCGCGCCGTAGCCCGCGTCGAGGGCCCGCCACGCCGCCGCGCCGGGCGTGCCGACGGTCCGCGCCCACAGGGCGTCGAACCGCGCGCGAAGGGACGCGTCCCTGGCGTCCATCGCACCGGCCTCAGTTCACGCGGTGGCAGGTCGAGGTGGTCTCGGCAGCCCCGCGCATCCCGCCCGCCGGCCGCACCTCGCAGACCACGTACTTGCCGCCCCGCTCGAGGGTGAAGCTCGGACCGGAAGCGGAGACGATGCGGTGGCCGCCGTTGAGGAGCACGCTCATGGGCTCCTCAACCGGCACCCAGGTCGTGGCCGGGCGCGGCGGCACGGCGGGGGCCTGGGCGACGGCCGGGCCGGCCACGAGGATCAGCGGGAGGAGGGTGTGGGACAGCGTTCGGCGCATGGGACATCCTGTGGTCGGGAGCGGGCCTTCGGCCCGTTCGGGCGGCGAGGGGTCAGGGCGTCACCACGGCGAGGTCGGCCGCCGGCAGCCAGCCGATGACCGGGGCCTTCTCACCCCGGTAGCGCACGCGCACCCAGGCGTCCCGCCGCTCCAGCACCGCGACGGGATCGAGCCGGACGAGGTAGGGCGCCCGGGCCGGAGCCGGGCCGGGTTCCGGCCGGAAGGCCGTGCGCTCGGCCGTCACGAGGCCGACGCCGATCCATCCGTCCGGGGCCGACGCCGCACGCCGCGAGAGCGCGTAGGGGGTCCCCACCATGGTGCCCGTGGTCATCGAACAACCGCCGTGATCCTCCGCGAGGGTCAGGGCGGCGCCGTCCGGGGTGAAGGCGAGGTCCCCCGGGATGCGCTCCGGCTCGTCGGGAAACCACGTCTCGACCTTGGCCCGGTCGCCCGCGAGGGTCCCGCGCAGGAGGAAGACGCAGGCGAATTGCGGGCTCCCGGCATCGGCCGCCCCCCGCTGCTCGGCGAAGACCCCCGTCACCGCATCGCCGGAGACCGCCAGGGTCAGGCTGTCGTAGGTGTCGGACCGGGCGGCCGGCTCGGCCGCCGCCGCGCCGCAGGCGGCGAGCAGGGCGGCGAGGCCCAGGGCGGTGCCACGCACCGTCAGAGGCCCTTCTCCAGCAGCTTCACCACGGCCTCGACCCGATCCTTCGAGTCGGCGACGTTGGTGAACGGCCGCCAGTTCACGTCGAGGACCCCGCCGTCGAACGTGAGGCGCTTGGCGTAGTTCGAGGCGGGCGCGGTGTTCTCGTCGAAGCGGACGCGGATGGTCTTGAGCTTCGCGGCCAGGGCGTCGCGGCCCATCTTGTCCTTGGCCACCTCCTTCAGCCCGGCGGCGAGGGGCTCGAAGATCGTCTTCTCGAAATAGTCCGGGTCGGAATAGTACTTGGCGTCGCCCGGGAGCGTGAGGTCGTCCCACGCCACCTCCACCGGCACGGCGAAGCCCGCCGCCTCCTGGATCGCCTTTTCCTGCGCGGGGTAGCGGTCTTGGCGGTAGGCCGCGATCGCCCGGCGCTCGGCGAGGCCGATGGTCGGCTCGGCCATGGCCGATGGGGCGGACAGGACCGACAGGGCGAGCACGGCGACGAAGGCGTGACGGCGAGAGATCATACGGCAATTCCTCGGTAGGACGGCCCCGGATGCGGGCTTGGCGTGACGGTTCGATGACGGGGCGGGCACGCTGTCAAAGTGCGACCCGCCCTCACGGGGAGATCGCCTTCACGGTGTCGGGGCGCAGCGCACCGGGCCGCCGGCCTCGACGGTGGGCGTGGCGGTCCCCGTGAGGCGTACGGGAAACGAGACGATGCTGGGCGTGTCCTTCGGGGCCTTTCCGGCCCGATAGCTCCCGGCGCAGGCCTTCACGGGCGCCGGCAGGGCCGCGACGGCGGGTGGAAGCGGCCCGTCGCGGGCGATCCGCGCCCAGCACCCGGCGCCGTGCTTCGGGATCGAGCAGGCCCCCTGCACGCCGCGCTGAAAACCGAGCCGCAGGGTCCCGTCCACGACCGCGAAGGTGTCGATGCCGGCCTCGGCGGTCGTGTCCCGGATCAGGGTGCGGCCCGTGCCCGCGTCGAGCACCGCGAACGGGACGGTGCCGTTGGTGCTCGCCTGCTCGAAGACGAGGAACCCGCCCGTGCGGCCGAGGAAGCGCTGGCCGGCGGTCGCCAGGATGCGCGCACCCGGCCCCGGCGCGGCGGCGCAGGCGGGGGCGGCGCCGTTCGCGAGGGGCACGAGGGTCGCGTCCTCGGGGTCCGGCGTGTCGGTGTCGCTCTCGCGCACCATGAGATCGCGATAGGTGGTGCAGGTGATCTGCTTGCCCTCCCCCGACATCTTGCCCTCTCCAGACGTCGCGGTCGCGGTCTCGGTCTTCGCGGGCGGCTCGAACCGCGCCGCCTCCCATCCCGCCGCCACTGACGGGGCGGGGAGGCACGCTGCGAGGAGCGCGAAGCGGGCGGCGGGGAGAAGGCTGCGTCTCATGCGGGTTCCCTGTATACGGCGCGGGAGCCCCGAGGAAAGGCAGGATGGAGTGCCATGCGGACCGTTCTCGCCAAGGTCGCCAAGGGTTCTGCCGGGCCGCTCGCAACGCTTCTCGCCGCGCCGCTCCTCGGGCCGCTCGCCGTCCGGGCCGAGCCCGCTCTGCCGGGCGACGTGACGGCGTACGTGACGCGGCTGCGAGACTGCAACCATTGGGGCGGGGAGGAGGCCACGGACGCGGCGCGCGGCCGGGCCATCGCGGCGGCCGTGAAGCGCCTGCGCTGCGACGCCGCCGAGGCGGACGAGCGGACCCTGCGACGGCGCCACCGGGGCGACCCCGCCGTCCTGAAGGCCCTCGACGGCGCGCGCGATGCGGATGGTTGAGCGAGGCCCGACGCCGGCGATCCGGTCCGCCGCCGCGTCCTGCGCCTGCTGCACGTTCCGCTCCTCGGGCTGCTGCTGGCACTCGGCCTCGCCCCGGTCTTCCTGCTGTTTCCCCTCCTGCCCGCGGAGTCCGGAACCGATCCGACCCTGCGGCCCGTCGAACTCTGGCTCGGCACGGCCCTCGTCGGCGGCCTCGTCGGCACCGTGGAGGGCGCGGCGCGGCCCCTCTACCCCGCAGCCGGCCTCATCCTCGCCGTCGGCCTGCTCTCGATCCCGGTCCTGCGCGTCTTCCTCTGGACCGACCTTCCGGTCCCGCACGGGCTCGCGCGCTGGCTCGGCCTCAACGGGGAAGCCGCCCTCGACGCCCACCTGTACGAGATCTGGCTCGCTGCGTGGCTTTCGGCTTGGGTTTTGGCTTGGGTTTTGGCTTGGCTCGGCCTCGCACTCCTGGGCCGGCACCTCCCGGCGCGACGCGCCCGCGTCGGCCGGGCCGCCGTTCGATGACGGCGCCGGTCGGGGATTCTCTGCGGGGATTCTGGTCCGGGATTCTCAGCGATGATCGTCCCGCCATGATTGCCCCTCGGTCCGACGGGAGGCGAAGGGCGGCCCTCGTCGTCGGCGGCTGCGGTGTCGTCGTGTTCGGCTGGGCCCTCGTCGCCTACGCGCCGGCCCCGGGGATCGCAGCGGCCGTTGTCGCGGTGCCGGCGTTCGCCCGCGCGGCGAAGCGCCGGGTAGCGGTCTTCCTCGCCCTGGCGGCCGTCGGCGGCGGCATGACCTGGGCGGCGTTCGGAACGACGACGGGCTACTTCGTCCTGAACCGATCGCGGCTCGACGCCGTGGTGGCCGAGATCGCGGCCATGCCCACCCTGGTGTCCTTCGAACGCGGGCGGGACGATCCCCCGGCGGCGGAGCGAATGGCGTGGTGGGAGAGCACCCGCCTCGTCAACGGCCGGCGCGTCACCCCGTACCGTCCGCAAGGCGCACGCGACACGGACAGCCTGCGGGAGATCGACGTCCTGCGGGACCTCGGGGTTCCCTACGCCCGCTATCGCGCCCTCTGCGACGCCCTCGAACGCCTCGGGCTCGCGGGGTTCATCCGCGGTCCCGGCGGCGAGATCGGCCTGGACGAACCGATCCCGGGGGGCACGCCCTGGGGCACGTCGTTCGTGTACCGGCCCGACGATGCGTTTCCGGCCGGCTCCGGGGCCGAGAGCGACCGCCGCCTCGCGCCGAACTGGTTCTTCGTGACGCGGGGCTGAGATTCACCGGACGACGCCGCCGGATTCCTGGAAGCCGGATTCCTGGAAGGAAGGGCGGGCGCGCGGAGCCTCCGCCGTGGTGATGGTGCCGGTCCCGAGCAGGGCGGCGAACACGAGCATCGGCACGGCCCAGACCTGCATCGGCAGACCCCAGAAGGCGTGGTCGCGCCCGGCCGGCCCGAAGGTGGTGCCATGGTTCCAGCGCCATCCGAAACTAAGGACGGCGAGCGCCGCGAGACTCATGGTCAGGCAGACCGCCCGGTCCACCTCCGGCCCGTCGACCTGCCGCAGGACGATCAGGGGCAGGAACATCGCCGCCGCCGCCAGGAGGACGACCCAGTAGCCCCGCCCGGTCCAGAACACGATCATGCGGCGCCCCCCTCGCGTGGTGTGTGGAGCGATCCGTCCCGCCGAAGCCGCGATCGCATCAGCCCATGGCCCCCGCGCCGGCCCGCCGGTTGCGCACCATCGCGGCGAGGGCCGCGACGATGATGGCCGCCAGCGCTCCCGCAATGACCAGAAGCGTGACGGTGCGGTTCCACAGGCGGTCGAGGGCGAGATCGGTGGTGACGAGGTCGGGCCGGGCCGGATCGGCCATCACCCGGACGCTGTAATCGCCCGCATGCACGCCCGTGAACACGGTGTTGATCCGGCGCACCACCGGGCCCGACGGGGTGGGCAGGGTGAGGGTCATGTCGCAGAGGTGGAGCACGATCTTGGTGCTGCACTTGCCCTCGCTCACCCGCGCGGCGGCGACGGGACGCGCCGTGTCGCGGATCTGCCAATCCGTCACCACCGGCGGGGCCGTGTAGACGGCGCAGGCGACGAGGAGGGCGCCCAGCGCCACGAGGCCGAACAGGGTCCAGAAGATGTTGCCCCAGCCCTGGCGGGGCGGCGGCAGGCGCAAGGATTCGGTACGCGAGGGCTCGGGGCGGTTGGCGGCGGTGTTCATGGTCGGAACCTCACGGGATTACGGGGGTCTGGGAGG
>NZ_VRUZ01000042.1:0-34524 GCF_008039485.1 Methylobacterium sp. WL69
CCTATGCGGAGGGCCTGCGGGCGGGGGCGGAGGTCGCCGGCCGGCTTCGCTCCTCCGGGGAACGGACCCGGACGCCCGACGCGGCGTGAGGCCGTCGTCCGGGCGGCCTCACCCGCGGGGCCGCGGCGTCAATGCGCCTCGGACGACGCCGCGGACGGTTCGCCCCCGCCCGACGAACCGGGCCGGATGTCGTGCAGGGCGCGATCCAGGCGAACCAGCGCCGCCCCGATCCTGTCCGGCAGCGCGTCGTCGTCCATGGGCGGAAACGCATCGGCCAGGGCCCGGTCGACACCCGTTCGAAACGGGGTCCGGTGGCACTTGTCGGATCGCGGCGTCCAGATTCGCGAGAAAAGCGCTGTCATTCCGGCCGTTCACTTCAGTTTCAAAACGTCTCTCAAGGGAAACGTGGCACGCACCACATGGTTCTCATCGGTAATCTCGAAGGTCTGGCCGTCCACCTCTTCGCCCGCGACGAGCTTCGAGGCGAGGATCTCACGCGCGGCCAGAACAGCCTCTCGACAGGCGGCCTCGACATTTGGGAAGTCGCCTCCCTCCTCGTCTTCGACAAGGACAGTGCCGTCGCGGATATGCAGGAATAAACGGGGCATCGTTGTCCAACGCGAGACATCATTTCGCGTTGCCGTACGATAGCGTGCGGTGGTCCTTAAATATGCCCGATGATGCCGGTTTCGAGGGTGGCAGCGCCCCTCCGCCGGCCCCGATGATCCCGACGAACGGGATCATCGCCAGGGGTTGTCAGGCCGCCGCGCGGGCTTCCGGAGCCGCGAAGAAGATCGACGCGAACCGGCCGGGCAGGGCCGCGATCAGGCCGTCGACCTCGGCCCTCGGCCGGCCCGGGCTGAACAGGAAGCCCTGGATGTCGTCGCATCCCCGTGCCCGGAGCATGGCCGCCTGCTCGACGGTCTCGACGCCCTCGGCCGTGACGGTGATGGACAATTCGCGGGCAAGCGTCAGGATCGCCTCGATGATCGCCAGGCACTCGTGGCGGGTGCCCATCTCGTTGATGAACGAGCGGTCGATCTTGATCTTGTCGACGGGGAACCGGATCAGGTAGCTCAGGGACGAGTAGCCGGTGCCGAAATCGTCGAGGGCGATCCGCACGCCCAGGGCCCGCAATTCCTTCAGGTTCGAGACGGTGGTGCCGTTCATCTCGAAGAACACCGATTCGGTGATCTCGAGTTCGAGGCGGTCCGGTGCGAGGCCGCTATCCTCGAGGGCCTGGAACACGTCGAGGACGAAGTCGGCGTGGCGGAACTGCGTCGGCGAGATGTTGACCGCGATCCGGATGGGCTCCGGCCAGCGCGCCGCCTCCCGGCAGGCCTCCTGCAACACCCAGCGTCCGATCACCGCGATCAGCCCGGACGCCTCGGCGACGGGGATGAAATCCGCCGGCGAGACCGGGCCGCCGGGATCGCGGGTCCAGCGCAGCAGGGCCTCGAAACCGCGGACCTCGCCCCGCACGAGGCCAACGAGGGGCTGATAGTGCAGGCTGAGTTCGCCCTGCGCGATGGCGCGCTTGAGATCGACTTCGAGGTCCCGACGCTTGAGCACGGAGGCTTCGAGATCGGGGGTGAATTCCGACACCTCGCCCCGGCCGGCGGCCTTGGCCCGGTAGAGGGCGAGGTCCGCCCGCCCCAGGAGGGTCTCGGGCGTGGTGGCATCGTGCGGCGCGAGGGCGATGCCGATGCTGACGCCGATCTCCACCTGCACGCCGTCGATGACGTAGGGAACGCTGATCTGCCCGATCACCGCGCGGGCCAGGGCGAGGGCGTCGTCCGCGTCGGCGCAGGGGTGCAGGATGGCGAACTCGTCGCCCCCGAGGCGCGCCACGAGGTCGCCGGGCCGGGCCAGGGCGGCGAGCCGGGTGGCGACCCGGGTCAGCAGCGCGTCGCCGAGGGCATGGCCGAAGGTGTCGTTGACGATCTTGAAGCCGTCGAGGTCGAGATAGAGCAGGGCGCAGGTCACGCCCATGCGCTCCGCCCGCTCGCATTCCATGGAGGCCAGGTCCTGGAACAGGGCCCGGTTGGCGAGGCCCGTCAGGGAATCGTAGCTCGCCAGGTAGGCGATCCGCGCCTCGGACTGGCGGGCGGCGGTGATGTCGGCGCCGATCCCGTGAAAGCCGAGGAATTCGCCGGACGGGCCGTACAGGGGCTTGCCGCTCAGGCGCCACCATTGGGCGGCTCCGGCGATGCCCACCTCGACGACGCGTTCGCGGAACGCCTGGCGCCCGGCCACGAGGGCGATGATCTCGGCCGCCGCCGCGCCGGGGGCGGGGCGGGCGCCCTCGATCTCCGCACCGGCGGTCTTCGCACCCCGGAGCAGGGTTTCGAACGGGGCCTGCAGAAGCTGCGCCGCGGACTGGCCCGAGATCTGGACGAGACGTTGCGAGACGTTCTGGAACCGGCCGTCGGGGCCGGTCTCCCACAGCCACTCGCTGGCGTTCTCGGTGAAGTCGTTGAGCAGGAGGCCGATGGTCTCGTTCTGCTCGGCGACCCGGAGGCGATCGACCATGCGTCCCGTCGAGAGGCGCGCCATGCGTCCGGTGGTGAACAGAACGAAGGCGGCATAGACGACGAACAGGATCGCCAGGGTCCGCGAGACGTCGTCGCCGCGCGCCGCCAGCGCCACGAAGCCGCCGGCGACCACGGGCAGAACGAACAGGGTCGCCACATGGCGGATCGGGCCGAGGGCGTAGGCCGTCGCCATCAGTCCGGCGCACAGGGCGACGACGTAGAGGCTGTGATCGGCATCGGCCCGGACGAAGAGGGCCACCGGCATCGTGGCCCAGGCGAGGCCGAGGGTCAGGGCCAGGAGGCGCACCGCCGCATGCGCCGTCCCGACCCGGGCCGCGGACAGGCGCGCACGGCGGCAGAAGCCCGCGCCGGCGAGGCAGGCCGCCGCCGGCACCACCGCGCCGGCAAGCAGGGCCAGCAGATAGGCGGTCGGGGCATCGCCCCAGAACAGCAGCAGGACCGTGACGGCCACGACCACATGGGTCAGGGCGATGTAGGGCGCGAAGGGCAGGGTCTCGCCGAGCTGGCCCGTCGCCAGGGCGATCCGGTACCGGTCGGGTAGGGCGGTCCGCCCCGGGGCTTCGCCGGACACGGCGGGATCGAAGGCCGCGTTCCGAAATGCGGGGACCCGCGTATCGGGCGCGGGTTCACGGGGACGTCCCACTTCACGGGGATTTCCCGGCAGGATGGAGACCGGCTTGCCCCTCCCGAAGAGGGCTCCCCAATGGTCGGGTGAAAAGGGACTCGGCATTCGGAAGGTCCCGTTCCGTTGTCATGTCCACCGTCCATGGGAGGGCGACGCGGAACCTTAGAATCCGGTCCTTTGAAGGATCGTTAAAGGACGGACGCGGGTCGATCCTGTCGAGACCTACGCGCGAAGCCGGATTTACCGCCGGAACCTCAGCGGACAGGGCCGATGCGTCGGCAGCGACAGGTCAGTCCCTGTCCAACGCGTCCTCCGGAGGCACCACCGGCGATAGCGACGTTGATTTGACGCGGGCGAACAAGACGACATCAAGATCGAGCGAAGAACTGGATCGAATATCTGATCCAGCGCGACGGCCTCTCCTCCCTGCACATCATGCCGGACCGAGTTTTCAGAGGCCGGCGGTGTTTCGCTGACCCCGGAGAGGCCCCCATGTGCCTCGACCGCCGTGCCGGCGCCTCTGCGCGGACGGGCAATCCCCCGTTCGAAGATACATCGACGGCGGGCCGCAACGGGCGCGCACCACGCCGGTGCCGGTGGCTCCCACGGCCTCGCCGGCGGTCGCCTGGACCGGAGAACTTTTCTCATCGCCCGTTCGCATGTCACGATCCCATGTCAGGATTTTCTGCGGATCGGGCGGCGACGAAGCGATCTCGCAGGGGCGAGATCATCTAAAAATGTTCTTCCTGAAGAACGCAACGGTGGAGAAGAGATCGCCTCCCGAACCATAGATTCGCAAAAAATCCTTCCTTCGCCGGGTGAATCTACGCGGAACGCCTGGAGTTTCGGTCCCTCACCGCCATATCCCGACGCGGCACGGATCATCGCGCGGTTGACAACGTTCGTTATATCGAACGAAAACCTTGCCGTGGATCGGTCGATCCAGGATTCCGCACGGCCCGTTTTCGAGAGGCGACAGATGTTGAGCGAGACCCATCCGACCCCGGGCCGGCGGAGCCTGACCCTGTCCGCCCGCCTCGCCGCGGCCCTTCTCCTGGCCGGACCCGTCTTCTTGGCGGGGCCCGTCTTCCTGGCGGGGCCCGCCCGGGCCGACAGCGAACTGCTCAACGTCTCCTACGATCCGACGCGCGAGCTCTACAAGGACATCAACGCCGCCTTCAGTGCCGACTGGAAGGCCAAGACCGGCGAGACCGTGACCGTGCGCGCCTCCCATGGCGGCTCCGGCTCGCAGGCCCGCACGGTGATCGACGGCATCCCGGCCGACGTGGTGACCCTCGGCATCCCCTCCGACATCGACGCGATCAGCCGGCTGGCCAAGAAGATCCCGGCGGACTGGCGGACCAAGCTCCCCAACGAGGGCCTGCCCTACACCTCCACGGTGGTGTTCCTCGTGCGCAAGGGCAATCCGAAGGGCGTCAAGGACTGGGGCGACCTCGTCAAACCCGACGTCAAGGTCATCACCCCCAACCCCAAGACCTCGGCCGGCGGGCGCTGGAACTTCCTCGCCGCCTGGGGCTACGCCTACGAGAAGGAGGCCAAGAACGCCGACAAGGCCAACGCCTTCGTGGGCGAGCTCTACAAGAACGTGCCGGTCCTCGACACGGGCGCCCGCGGCTCCACGGTGACCTTCGCCCAGCGGGGCCTCGGCGACGTGCTGCCGACCTGGGAGAACGAGGCCTACCTCGTGTTCGACGAGTTCGGTCGCGACAAGTTCGACGTGGTGGTGCCGCCGACCTCCATCTACGCCGAGCCGCCCGTCGCCCTGGTGGACGCCAACGTCGATAAGAAGGGAACCCGCAAACAGGCCGAGGCCTACCTGCAATTCCTCTACTCGGATGCCGCCCAGGCGATCTTCGCCAAGCACCATTACCGCCCCCTCAACCGGGCGGCGGCGAAGCCCGAGCATCTGGCTCAGCTGCCCGAGGTGAAGCTGTTCAAGATCGAGGATCTCCAGGGCAGCTGGGACGACATCCAGAAGAAGAATTTCGACAACGGCGGCCTGTTCGACCAGTTGAGCAAGGCCGGACGGTAAGTTCACCCTCCCCCGCAAAGAGGGGAGGGACAAAGACCAACCTTCAGGACCCTCCCATGGCAGAGCCTCCCCTGCGCCCGCGACGGCGCTTCCGGCAGCCGAGCGTCATCCCCGGCTTCGGCCTGACGCTCGGCTACACCCTGACCTGCCTCAGCCTCGTCGTGCTGCTGCCCCTGGCCGCCCTGGTGGTGCGCGCCTCCGGGCTCGGATTCTCGGGCATCTGGGAGGTCGCCACCGATCCCCGCGTGGCCTCGGCGCTCCGCGTCAGCTTCGGCGTTTCGGCCCTGGCGGCGCTGACCGCGTCGGTGTTCGGCTTCCTCGTCGCCTGGGTGCTGACCCGCTACGACTTTCCCGGCCGCCGGATCGTCGACGCGGTGGTGGACCTGCCCTTCGCCCTGCCCACCGCCGTCGCGGGCATCGCGCTGGCTTCCCTCTACGCGCCGAACGGCCTCGTGGGTGCGCAGCTGGCGAAACTCGGCATCGAGGCCGCCTACACGCCGGTGGGCATCTACATCGCCATGGTGTTCATCGGCCTGCCGTTCGCCGTGCGGACCGTGCAGCCCCTCATCGTCGAGATCGACAGGGAGATCGAGGAAGCCTCGGCCACCCTCGGGGCGGGCCGCCTCCACACCCTGACCCGGGTGGTGCTGCCGCCCCTGATCCCGGCCGTGCTCACGGGCTTCGCCCTCGCCTTCGCCCGCGGGGTCGGCGAGTACGGCTCGATCATCTTCATCGCCGGCAACCTGCCCTACGTCTCCGAGATCGCCCCGCTCCTCATCGTCATCAAGCTCTCGGAATTCGATTACGGCGGCGCCTGCGCCATCGCGACGATCATGCTCGGCATCTCGTTCGTGACCCTGCTCGCCATCAACCTCATCCAGGCCTGGAGCCGCAGGAGATTCGGCTATGTCTGAGATCGCGACCGACCTGCCCCGGCACCAGCCGGCCAGCGTCGTCACCGAGGGCGGCCTCGTGCGCGGCCTCCTCATCGCGGTGGCCATCGTCTTCCTCGCCCTGTTCCTGGTGCTGCCCCTGGCGACGGTGTTCGTTCAGGCCTTCGCCAAGGGCTGGGACGCCTATCTCGCCGCCTTCCACGAGGCCGACGCCCACGCGGCCATCCGCCTGACCCTGATCACGGCCGCCATCGCCGTGCCGTTCAACCTCGTCTTCGGCATCATGGCCTCCTGGGCCATCGCCAAGTTCGAGTTCGCCGGCAAGAACCTGCTCGTGACCCTCATCGACCTGCCGTTCTCGGTCTCGCCGGTGGTCTCGGGCCTGATCTACGTCCTCGTCTTCGGCTCGCAGGGCCTCATCGGCCCGTGGCTGCTGGAGCACGACATCCAGATCATCTTCGCGATCCCCGGCATCGTCCTGGCGACGATCTTCGTCACCTTCCCGTTCGTCGCCCGCCAGCTCATCCCGCTCATGCAGGAGCAGGGCACCGCCGAGGAGGAGGCCGCGTTGACCCTGGGCGCGTCCGGCTGGCACGCCTTCCGGACGGTGACGCTGCCCAACATCCGCTGGGGGCTGCTCTACAGCGTGCTCCTCTGCAACGCCCGCGCGATGGGTGAATTCGGCGCGGTCTCGGTGGTCTCGGGCCACATCCGGGGCCTCACCAACACGCTGCCGCTCCACGTGGAGATCCTCTACAATGAGTACAACTTCGTTGCCTCTTTCGCCGTCGCCTCCCTCCTTGCCGGCCTCGCTCTTGTCACACTCGGCCTCAAATCCCTCCTCGAATGGCGCTACGCCGGCGACATCGCGGCGTCCGGGCGCCGGCACTGAGCCGGTGACGGGCTCCACCGCCATCCGCGTCGAGAACCTGTCGAAGACCTTCGACACGGCCGCGGTCCTGCACGACCTCTCCCTCGACGTGCGGGCGGGCGAGCTCCTGGCCCTGCTCGGCCCCTCGGGCTCGGGCAAGACCACGCTGCTGCGCATCATCGCCGGCCTCGATTTTCCCGATCGCGGCCGCATCGTGTTCGGCGCCGAGGACGCCACGCGGCTCCCCGTGCAGCAGCGCGCCGTGGGCTTCGTGTTCCAGCACTACGCCCTGTTCAAGCACATGAGCGTCGCCGACAACATCGCCTACGGGCTGAACGCCCGGAAGCGCTCGGAGCGCCCGGCCAAGGCCGAGATCAAGCGCCGGGTCGGCGATCTCCTCGATCTCATCAAGCTCTCGGGCTTCGCCGACCGCTATCCCTCCCAGCTCTCGGGCGGCCAGCGCCAGCGCATCGCGCTCGCCCGGGCGCTCGCCGTGGAACCACGCGTGCTCCTGTTGGACGAGCCGTTCGGAGCCCTGGACGCGCAAGTCCGAAAAGATCTGCGGCGGTGGCTGCGCGAGATCCACGACCGCACGGGCCAGACCACGATCTTCGTCACCCACGACCAGGACGAGGCCCTGGAACTCTCCGACCGCGTCGCGGTGCTGGCCAAGGGCCGCCTCGAGCAGATCGGCACGCCCGACGAGGTGCAGGAGGCGCCGGTCTCGGCCACGGTCCTGAAGTTCCTGGGCGACACCATCGAGGTCGAGGCCATCGCCCAGGGCGGCGAGGTCCGGGTCGACGGCCGGCTCACGCCCGTCGTCGCGCCCCCCGGCCTCGTCGGCCCGGTCAAGCTCTACGCCCGGCCGTGGCAGCTCCAGTTCGCGGAAGCCGGCGAGGCGCACCTGCACGGCACCGTGCGCTCGTCCTACCGCAGCCAGGGCCGCCAGCGCATCGAGGTCGACCGGATCGAGGGCAAGACCGTGGTGGTGGAAGCCTCCGACACCGCCCGCCTGCCCGCCGGCCGCGAAGTCGGCCTGCGCATCCTCGCCGGACACGTCTTCGCCGGGTAAGCCCCGGGGGGGTATCCGGGTTCGAAGGGCCAGCCCTTCGCGGGTCCAGGGCGGAGCCCTGGATTGCTTCGTCGGGCTTGCCCGACACCCGCCGAAGGGCTCGCCCTTCGGAATCCCCGATGGGCGCGGCGCAAACGAAAGGGCGAGGGACATTCCCTCGCCCTTTCGTTTGCGACCAACCCCTTCGCGTGTACCGAAGCTCAGGTGCCCGGCTTCCACACGGCGTCCGACACCACCAGGGGCTTGGGCAGCAGACCGAGGCGGTGGAAGGCATCGGCCACGGCCTGCTGGTCGGCCACCGTGCCGGCGTCGAGGGGCGTGACGCCGTAGGTGAGGCGCTTGAGGGCGACGGTGAGGATCGGGGCCGGGATGCCCACGGACGGCGCGAGCTCGGCCGCCACCGCGTCGGTGTTGTCCTTGGCCCAGGCGTCGATGGTGCCGATGGCCGCCAGGGTGGTGTCGAGGACGGCGCGGTTGGCGGGGGCGTCGGCGAAGGGCCGGCGCGAGAGGTAGAACTGACGGTTGGGGACGAGGCCCTCGCCGGTGACGAGGGTGCGGGCCCCCGTCGCCCGCTCGCCCGAGGCGAGGTAGGGGTCCCAGATCGCCCAGGCCTCGACGGAGCCGCGGGCGAAGGCGGCCGCCGCGTCGGCGGGCCCGAGGAAGGCCAGCTTCACCGCGTCGTAGGGCACCCCCGCCGCCTCCAGGGCGCGCACGAGGAAGTAGTGGACGTTGGAGCCCTTGTTGAGGGCGATGGTCCGTCCGCGCAGGTCGGCCACGGTGCGGATCGGGCTGTCGGCGGCCACCAGAATGGCCTCGCCGCGTGGGGCGGCCGGCTCGTGGGCGACGTAGACGAGGTCGCGGCTCGCGGCCTGGGCGAAGATCGGCGGCGCCTCGCCGGCCGAGCCGAGATCTATGGCCCCGGCGTTCAGGGCTTCCATCAGGGGCGGCCCCGACGGAAATTCCGACCAGGCGACGCGGTAGCCCAGCGGCTTCAGCCGCTCTTCCAGCAGGCCCTTGCCCTTGAGCAGCACGAGGGTGCCGTACTTCTGGTAGCCGATCCGGATCACCTTCTCGTCGGCACGGGCCTGGGGGCTGAAGAGCGCAAGGAGCGTAAGGGCAGCGGCGAAAAGCATCCAGCCGTTGAACGGAGCGTATCTTCCAGAGGTCAGGGTAAGGGCGGTGGCGCGTGGCATGGACAATTGTCCCCGGTTCGAGATTGGTTCGGCTCGATCACCCCGGTCCCGGCAGTCACAACGGGCTCCCTCTCCTGAAAGGAGAGGGTTGGGGTGAGGTGTGCGAACTCTCCGGAAAAGTCCCGCACCTCACCCTGTCCCTCTCCTTCCAGGAGAGGGGACCCGCGCCAGACCCACCTCGGTTTCCGTGACGATCAAGCGTTCAGGTGCAAGCTTTCAATCGTGAAAGAGAATCTGCTTCAGTGCGCCGACACCCGGCGGGGCACGATGTCGTTGGCCATGACTTCGCCGAAGGGGCCGTCGTTGCGGGCGTTGCTCGGCGCGACGCCGGTGGTGGCGCGCAAGGGGAGCTTCGGGAACACGAGTTCGGCGAAGCGGTAGGCTTCCTCGAGGTGCGGGTAGCCCGACAGGATGAAGCGGTCGATGCCGAGATCGATGTACTCCTTCATCCGGTCGGCCACCTGATCCGCCGAGCCGACGAGGGCGGTGCCTGCGCCGCCGCGCACGAGGCCGACGCCGGCCCAGAGGTTGGGCGAGACTTCGAGCTTGGTGCGGTCGCCGCCGTGGAGCGCCATCATCCGGCTCTGGCCCACGGAATCCTGGCGCTTGAGGGTGGCCTGGGCCCTGGCGATGGTCTCGTCGTCGAGGCGCGAGATCAGGTTCTCGGCGGCCGCCCAGGCCTCGCCCTCGGTCTCGCGGACGATGACGTGCAGGCGGATGCCGTACGAGAAGGTCTTGCCCCTGCGGTCGGCGGCTTCCCTGGCCCTGGCGATCTTCTCGGCCACGCCGGCCGGGGGCTCGCCCCACGTCAGGTAGACCTCGCAATGCTCGGCCGCGACCTCGATCCCAGCGGGCGAGGAACCGCCGAAGTAGAGCGGCGGGTAGGGCTTCTGCACGGGCGGGAAGATCACCCGGCCTTCCTCGACCTTCAGGTGCTTGCCCGCGTAGTTCACGGTCTCGCCCGACATCAGGCCGCGCCAGATGTGCAGGAACTCGTCGGTGACCACGTAGCGCTCGTCGTGGTCGAGGAAGACGCCGTCGCCGCGCAGCTCCACCGGATCGCCGCCCGTGACCACGTTGATGAGGAGCCGCCCGTCGGAGATCCGGTCGAGGGTGGCGGCCATGCGGGCGGCGACGGCCGGCTCCTGCAGGCCGGGGCGCACGGCGACGAGGAACCGCAGGCGCTGGGTCAGGGGGACGAGGGCCGAGGCCACCACCCAGGAATCCTCGCACGAGCGGCCCGTGGGCAGGAGCACGCCGTAATAGCCGAGCTCGTCCGCCGCCTGGGCGATCTGACGGAGATACGGAAGGGTGACGGCCCGCGCGCCGTCCGTGGCGCCGAGGTAGCGGCCGTCGCCGTGGGTGGGCAGGAACCAGAGGACGTCGGTCTGACCGGTCATGGGGATTCTTTCGGATCGAGGGGAGGGAAAGCGCGGCCCAGGCCGGCGCGTGGTTCTGAGGAAGGCGCGGCCAAGCCGGCGCGGGGTTCTGAAGATTGCGCGGCTCAGGCCGGCGCGTGGTTCTGAAGCAGGTGATCGAGGATGCGGCCTTCGAGGGCCGCGAGGTCCGGGTCGCCGCGCCGGCGCGGGCGGGGCACCTCGACCTTCACGTCGAGGGCGATGTGGCCGTTCTCGACGACGAGGATGCGGTCGGCCATGGCGACGGCTTCGGCGACATCATGGGTGACGAGGAGGGCGGTGAAGCCCTGTGCCCGCCAGATTCCCTCGATCATCGCCTGCATGTCGATGCGGGTGAGGGCGTCGAGGGCCCCGAGGGGTTCGTCGAGGGCGAGAAGGCCGGGGCGGGAGACGAGGGCGCGGGCGAGGGCCACGCGCTGGCGCTGGCCGCCGGACAGGGTGGCGGGCCAGTTGGCCGCCTTGTCGGAGAGGCCGACTTCGGCGAGGGCGCTCAGCGCGCGGGCGCGACGCTCGGCCCGGGTGCCGGTTTCCCCTAAGCCCACCGCGACGTTGTCCACCACCTTGGCCCAGGGCAGGAGGCGCGGCTCCTGGAACATGATGCGTTTGGGCGGTGGCCGCACGGCCTCGGATTCGAGGACGACGCGGCCGGCGCTCGGCTGCTCCAGGCCGAGGATCAGCCGGAGGAGGGTGCTCTTGCCGCAGCCCGAGCGGCCGACCACGGCGACGAACTGCCCGGCCGGGATGTGGAGGTCGAGGCCGGTGATGACCGCGTGGCCGTCGAAGGACTTCGACAGGTCGCGGACGGTGACGGCGAGGCCGCCGGTGGCCGCGGCCTCGGGCGTCCGGGCACGGGGAGCCGCACCCTTCGTCGGCCGGTCGGCCGGCTTCTGGGCAGGTACGGTTTCGGGTGCGGCGGCCTCGTGGGCGCGCAGGGCGGTGGCGATCATGGCCGGGTTCCGTGGATGTTCGGTCAGGTTGGGCGAGGCGGCGCCTCAGACGGTCCGGTAGGCCGGGTTCCAGGCCAGACAGGTGCGCTCGAGCCAGCGGGTGAGCACATCGGCGAGCTTGCCGAGGCCGGCGTAGATCACGATGGCGAGGACCACGACGTCGACGAGCATGAACTCCCGCGCCTGCATGGCCATGTAGCCGAGCCCCGAGGAGGCCGAGATGGTCTCGGCGACGATGAGGGTGAGCCACATGATGCCGAGCGCGTAGCGCAGGCCGACGAAGATCGACGGCAGGGCCCCGGGCAGCACCACCCGGGTGAACAGGCTCCACGACGACAGGCCGTAGACCCGGCCCATCTCCACGAGCTGCGGATCGACGGAGCGGATGCCGTGCAGGGTGTTGGCGTAGACGGGGAAGAACACGCCCAGCGCCACGAGGAAGAGCTTGGCTTCCTCGCCGATGCCGAACCACAGGATCACCAGGGGGATGAGGGACAGGTGGGGCACGTTGCGCACCATCTGCACCGTGGTGTCCGTGAGCCGGTCGGAGGCGCGCGACAGGCCGTTGGCCAACCCCAGCGCGAAGCCGATGCCGCCGCCGACGGCGAAGCCCGCCAGCGCCCGCAGGGTGCTGATCCAGAGGTTGGCCCAAAGCTCGCCCGTGCGGCCGAGCTGCCAGCCCGCCGCGATCACGTCGAGGGGCGCCGGCATGAACCGGGTCGAGACGAGGCCGGCGGAGCTCGCCGCCTGCCAGCCGAGGACGATGCCCAGCGGCAGGAGCCAGGGGACGAGGCGCCGGGTGGTGCCGTCGAGCAGACGGGGGAGGAGACGGGGACTTGCCATGGGATGTCAGCCGTTGGGGGGCGCCGCCCACACCGCGTCGGCGACGCGGATGGATTTCGGGATCAGGCCGGCGGCGTGGAAGCGGTCGGCGATGGCCTGCTGCTCGGCCACGAGTTCGGGCGTCACCGGGCCGATGACGTAATCCGTGCGGGCGACGGCCCGTTCGGTGGCCGCCAGGGGGACGCCGGTACCGCGGGACAGGATCGCCGCCACCGCGGGGCGGTTGGCCTCGCACCAGGCGGCCACGCCGGACAGGGCCTCGACCACGGCCTTCACGACCTGAGGCTGGGTCCGGGCCACCGAGCGGTTGGCGAGGAAGAAATTGTTGGGCCGGGCGATGTCCGTCGCGAGGGCCAGGACGCGCACGTCGGGTCGCCCCTGGGCGATGGCGAAGTAGGGGTCCCAGATGGTCCAGGCATCGATCTGACCGCTGGCGAAGGCAGCGGCCGCATCCGCCGGCGCCAGGGTCACGGGGACGATGTCGGCGTAGGTCAGGCCGGCCTTGGCCAAAGCCGCCAGGGTGAGGTTGTGGGCGCTCGACGCCTTGGCGAAGGCGACGCGCCTGCCCTTGAGATCGGCCAATGTCCGGATCGGCGACGCCTCCGCCACCAGGATCGCGGCGCCCGAGCCCGCCGCACCCTGGGCCGCCGCGTAGACGAGGTCGCTGCCCGCCGCCTGGGCGAAGATCGGCGGGGCGTCGCCGGTCTGGCCGAACGCGATGCCGCCGAGGTTGAGCGCTTCGAGGAGCGGCGGCCCGAACGAGAACTCGGTCCAGCCGACGCCGATCCCGAGGGGTTTCAGGCGTGCCTCGAGGACGCCCTGCTGCTTGGCGACCACGAGGATGCCGTTCTTCTGGTAGCCGATGCGAAACACCGGGTCTGCCGCGCGGGCAGGCCACGCGGCGGTGGCGAACGCCGTCGCGAGAAGGGCTCGCCGGTCGATCAACGGGCGGCTCCGGCCACGGCACGGGCGGGTTCGCGCGCGGCCGACGCGTGGAGGAGCTGGCTCGCGAGCTGGCCGGCGGCGTCGGAGACCCGGGCGCGCACGCCGGCATCCGTGAGAACGCCGTCGGTGAAGTCGGCGTCGGCGGCGTAGACGGCCGTGGGCAGGGCCAGCGCCCCGAAGAAGCCGAACAGGGGCCGGAAGGCGTGCTCGACCACGAGGGCGTGGCGGGCGCCGCCGCCCGTGGCGACGATGGCCACCGGCTTGCCCGTCAGCGCCGTCGGATCGACGAGGTCGAACAGGTGCTTGAACAGGCCCGTATAGGCGCCCTTGTAGACCGGGGAGCCGACGATGAGGGCGTCCGCCCCCTCGATGGCCTCGACGATGCGGCGGGCCGGGAGGGACAGGTCCTGGCGCGACCAGGCGGCGCCGAGGGCGGTGCCGGCATCGACCATGTCGAACAGCTGGATGTCGGCCTGGATCTGCGTCTCGGTCTGCGCGGCGACGGCCTCGACGAGGCTGCGCGTCTTCGAGGGGCGCTGCAGGTTCGCACTGAAGCCCACGATGCGGGGACGGGTCATGAAGGTTCCGATCGGACAGCTTTTCAGAAGAAAAACAGCGTCGCCCAAAGCAACGCTGCATTCACGAAAAGATGTCCCACGGTCACCCCTGGGTCAATGAAACGTTCCCGCAAAGATCGGTATGGCCGAAGACGAACCTTTCTTCGATCAGGTCCAAGAAGGGAATTTTCTTTTATCCCGGGCAGCGGGTCTCCCCGGCCGACAGCGCAGTGCACCATCGGCCCCCTCGGACGGCGGGATCAGCCGGCGGCGTCGGGGGCGTGGGCGTCGAGCCAGGCAACGGCGCCCGAGAGGTCGAACCCGTGCCGCGTCCCGAAGGCGAGCACGTCGTCGCGGCGCAGGCGCCCGTCGAGGACGGCGCCGAGGACATGGAGCGTCAGGGAGCGCGTGCCGGACCGGCAATGGGCGACGACGGGGCCGGGGGCGGCCGCCACCGCCGCCCGGAACGCGTCGATCTCGGCGCGGCCGAGGCTGGCCCCCGTCACCGGCTGGTGGTGATAGGCGAGGCCGGCGGTTCGCGCCGCGGCGGCTTCGGCCGCCGTGCCGGGCAGGTCGGGTTCCTCGCCGTCGGGCCGGTTGTTGATGAGGGTGGTGACGCCCTGGCGTCCCAGGCCGGCGATCTCGTGCAGGGTCGGCTGACCCGCCACCGAGAGGGTGTCGTCGATCCGCGTGAGCCGCATGGGTCAGGCCCCCTCTTCGCCGAGGTAGTCGCGCCAGACGGAAGCCGGCCCGAGGGTGGCGAGGAAGGCGGCGTGGCGGGCGCTCTCCTCCGGGGTGAGGCGGTGGCGCAGGCGGCGCGGGGCCAGGGGGGCGCCATCGTCGGAGAGGGCCGGCCCGGTCTCGGCCAGCGCGGTCTCCGCGGCGGCGAGTCCGAGGCTCGTCTGCTTGCCGCCGAGCAGCTCGACATAGACCTCCGCCAGGATCTGCGAATCGAGGAGCGCCCCGTGCTTGGTGCGCCGGGTGGTGTCGATGCCGTAGCGCACGCACAGGGCGTCGAGGGTGTTCGACGCGCCCGTGTGCTTGCGCCGGGCGAGCTGCAGGGTGTCGACCACGTCGGAAAGATCGATGGGCGGGGGCGCCGCGGCCCCGAGGCGGGCGTATTCCATGTTGAGGAAGCCGACGTCGAAGGGTGCGTTGTGGATCACCAGGGGCGAATCCCCGCAGAACTTACGGAAGTCGTCGACGATGTCGGCGAACAGCGGCTTGTCGGCCAGGAACGCGTCCGAGAGGCCGTGGACCCCGAAGGCGCCCTGGGACACCGGCCGCGTCGGATTGCAGTAGCGGTGGAAGGTCGCCCCGGTCTGGACGTGATTGATGAGCTCGACGCAGCCGATCTCGATGAGGCGGTCGCCGTTCTTGGCGTCGGTGCCGGTGGTCTCGGTGTCGAGGACGATCTCGCGCAGCATCGTCTGTTCCATGGAGGGCGGGGGTGGCCGACCATGCGCCGGAGGCCGGGCGGGTTCAAGGCGGGGCAGGTTCAAGGCGGGGGCGGCGTTCCGTGAAGGCGCGCCAGGATCGCATCGACCTTGGCCTCGGCCCGGGCGAAGCCGAGACCCGTGTCGAGGACGAAATCCGCCCGGGCGCGTTTTTCGGCGTCCGGCATCTGCTTGGCGAGGATCGATTCGAAGGTCGCCGCATCCATGCCGGGGCGGGCCAGCACCCGCTCGCGCTGGACCTCGGCCGGGGCGGTGACCACCAGCACCGCGTCGCAGCGGGCGTCGCCCCCGGTCTCGAACAGGAGGGGGATGTCGAGGACGGCGACGGGCGCCCGCGCGTGGGCGGCGAGGAACTCGCCGGCGGCCCGGCGGGCCAGGGGATGGACCAGGGATTCCAGGGTCGCGAGGCGGTCGGGGTCACCGAGCACTTGGGCGCGCAGGCGGGCCCGGTCGACGGACCCGTCCGGCGCCAGGGTGCCGGGAAACGCCTTGGCGATGGCGACGGCGGCCGCGCCGCCCGGGGCGTAGAGGGCGTGGACCGCCGCATCGGCATCGTGGACGGGCACGCCGCGCTCGCGAAACATCGCGGCGGTGGCGGATTTCCCCATGCCGATGGAGCCGGTGAGGCCGAGGACGACCGGCCGGCTCATCGACCGACGAGATCGGCGACGAGGCGGTCGCGCAGGGCCGGGGTGACTCTCGGCTCGACCCCGAACCATTTCGAGAAGCCCGGCACCGCTTGATGCAGGAGCATGCCGAGGCCGTCGACGGCGGCCAGGCCCCGGGCGCGGGCGGCGGCGAGGAGCGGGGTCTCCAGGGGTACGTAGACGATGTCGGCGACGCTCGCCGTGGCGGGCAGGGGCGTCAGGTCGAGGTCGAGGGCGCCGTGGCCGGCCATGCCGAGGGAGGTGGTGTTGACGAGGAGTCCCGTCCCGGACAGGGCGGCGGGCAGGTCGGCCCAGTCGAGGGCGGCGACCCGCCGGGGATCGAGGGCCACGAGGGCCTCGGCGCGGGCACGGGTGCGGTTGGCGACCTGAATGTGGGCCAGCCCGCGCTCGATCAGCCCGACCACGATGGCGCGGGCCGCCCCGCCGGCCCCGAGGACCAGGGCCGTCCCGCCCGTGCGCTCCGGCCAATCGGCGCCGAGACTCTGGTCGAGATGGGCGATGAAGCCCGGCGCGTCGGTGTTGTCGCCCCACAGGCGGCCGTCCGCGTCGAAGAACACGGTGTTGACCGCGCCGATCTTTTCCGCCCGCGGCGTCAACGCATCGACGAGGCGGAACGCCGCCTCCTTGTGCGGGATCGTGACGTTGCCGCCGGCGAACCCCCGCTCCCGCAGGGTCCGCAGGAATTCCGGAAACCGCTCCGGCGCCACGTCGATGCGCTCGTAGGTGCCCGCGATCCCGTGCTCCGCGAGCCAGTGGCCGTGGATCAGGGGCGAGCGCGAATGCGCGATGGGGTGTCCGACGACGAAGGCCTTCGTCACAGCACGTCCTCCGGAGTCAGGTGACAGGCGGGCCCGTCGGTCCCTTCGATCTGCACGGTCGCGTGCCCGATGCCGAAGGTCGTTTTCAGGTCCTCGGCGAGGCCGAGCAGGAAGGTGTTGCCCGGGTGGCCGCCCGGCATGACGAGGTGGGCGGTGAGCGCGATCTCCGTGGTGCTCATCGGCCAGATATGGAGGTCGTGGAGCGTGGACACGCCCGGCCGGGCCGCGAGGAACCCGCGCACGGCCTCCGGATCGATGCCGGGCGGCACCGCCGATAGGGCCATGACCACGCTGTCGCGGAGCAGGCCCCAGGTCATCCAGACGATGAGGCCGGCGATGACGAGACTCACCGCGGGGTCGATCCACGCCGCCCCCGTGAGCACGATGGCGAGGCCGGCGAGCACGACGCCGAGCGACACGGCGGCATCGGCCATCATGTGCAGGTAGGCGCCGCGGATGTTGATGTCGCTGCCCTTGCCCGACGCGAACAGCCAGGCGGTGACGCCGTTGATGGCGATGCCGATGCCGGCCACCACCATCACGGTCACGCCCGCCACGGGTGCGGGGTCCGTGAGGCGCAGGATCGCCTCCCAGATGATGGCGCCCGTGGCCACCAGGAGGAACACGGCATTGAACAGGGCGGCGAGGATCGAGGAGCCGCGCAGGCCGTAGGTGAAGCGCGGGCTCGGGGCGCGCTTGACCAGCACCGAGGCGATCCAGGCGACGACGAGGCCGAGCACGTCCGACAGGTTGTGGCCGGCATCGGCCACCAGGGCCATGGATTGCGCGGCGAAGCCGTAGCCGGCCTCGACGATCACGAACCCGGTGTTGAGGGCGATGCCGATGGCGAAGGCCCGGCCGAACGAGGCCGGCGCGTGGACGTGCCCGCCGGCGTGACTCCCGCCATGACTGCCGCCGTGGCTGTGGCGATGTCCGTGCTCGTGGCCAGCATGATCGTGGTCGTGATGGTGTCCAGCCATGGGATCTCCGTGGCACCCCGGCCGAGTCGTCTCGCGCGCCGTGCGATGCCCTTAGCCGCGATACGCGCATCCATCCAGCACGCATGGCCTCGGGGGTCGGTCAGGTCCCGCTGCCCTCAGGCGGCAAACCCCTGCAGGACCATCAGGACCAGGGGAATGGCGAGGCCGGCCAGGATCGTCTGGACCGCGACAATGCCCGCCATCAGGGGCGCGTCGCCGCCGAGCTGGCGCGCCATGATGTAGGAGGACGAGGCCGTCGGCAGGGCCTGAAAGATCAGGGCGGTGAGGGCGGCCGGTCCGTGCAGGCCGAGGGCGCGGCAGGCCAGGACCGTGGCCAGGGGCATCGCCAGGAACTTGACGGCCGAGGACACCAGGACCGGACGCATCCAGGTTCGCGCCGTCGACAGGTCGAGGGCGGCGCCGACGCAGAGCAGGCCGAGGGGCAGGGACGCCTGACCCAGGGCCCGGAGCACCGGCTCGAGGCCGGGCGGCACGCCGAGCCCCGACGCCTGGAGCAGGATGCCACCGAGGCACGCGAGGACGAGGGGGTTGAGGGCGAGCTGGCGGGCGAGGCCGGCCGCGCCGGGCCGGCCGCCGGTGCCGAAGCGGGCGAAGACGAGCACGCACAGGATGTTCACCGTGGGGACGATGGCGGCGTTCGCCACCGCCGCCAGGGCGACCCCCTGCGTCCCGAACACCCCGATCGCCGCCGAGACGCCGACGTAATTGTTGAAGCGGACCCCGCCCTGGAACACCGAGGTGAAGGCCGCCCCCTGAAAGCCGAGGCGTTCTCGCGCCGCCACGAGGGCGGCGGCGACGGTGCAGGTGGACGCGACGAGCACGGCGACGAGGGCGAGCACCGGCACGCCCTCGAGATGCGCGGTGGCGAGTCCGTGGACGAACAGGGACGGCAGCAGGACGTAGTAGCTGAGGCGTTCGGCCTGGGGCCAGAACGTTGCGCCGGGGAAGCCGACCCGGCGCAGGACGGCGCCAAGGGCGATCAGCAGACCGATGGGAACCAGGGCGAGGAGGACGGACCCGATCATCGCGGACCGCCGGACGGGTCGCGCATCTAGAACGCCAGGAGCTGTCGGGCGCGCAGGCGGGCGAGCAGGGGCAGCAGGGGCAGGCCCAGGATGGTGGTGTGGTCGCCGTCGATCCGCGTGAAGAGATGGATGCCGAGGCCCTCGAGCTGGTAGGCGCCGACGCTCGCCGTGGCGGCGGGACCGGCGAGCCCCACGTAGGCTGCGATGGCCGCCGCACCGAGGGGCCGCACGGTGAGGTGGGCCGTCTCGACGAAGCTCTCGGGGGGGTGCCCGCCGCCGCACAGGGCCACCGCCGCATGGAGGCGGTGGGTCCGCCCGGCGAGGCGCGCGAGCTGGGTGCGGGCGGCGGCGGCATCGGCGGGCTTGTGGAACACGACGCCGTCGCATTCGAGCACCTGATCGGCCCCGACGACGATGCGATCCGGCGCGCGGGCCGCCACCGCCTCGGCCTTGGCGCGGGCGAGGCGCAGGGCGAGGTCGACCGGGCCGAGTCCCGCGCAGGCCGCCTCGACGGCGCGCTCGTCCACGCCGGGGGCCTGCGTCTCGACGGTCAGGCCAGCGCTCGTGAGGAGGGCGCGCCGCGTCGGGCTGGTGGAGGCGAGAAGCAGCGGCGCCGCGCCGCGCCACAGGGGAGAGGGGGAGTCCATCGCTCCAGTGTCATGGATCGCCGCGCCACGACAAGGTCCGTTCCGGTCTAGCGGCGCATGCTGCGGAAGCGGCAATACCGGCCGTTGTCCTGGAAGCCGCCCGGACACCGGGCGACGCAGGCGCCCGCGGCGAACTTGAGGGGCGGGCGGCAGGAATACTTGTAGCTCTTGTTGCGACCCTGGTGATCCTGCGCCCGGCCGGCCTCGGCGGGGGCGACGGACCCGCCGACGAGGAGGGCGAGGAGGGCGGCGCAGGCGAGGCGGTTCGGCATCGGGCATCCCGAAATGGCGGATACCCGTCAACCGGCGCCGATCCCGATTGGTTCGCGGGTCCGATCGTCGTCAGACCGTCGCCTTGCCCGGGCCGCCCCAGTCGATCCAGTCGAAGGCGAGGTCGAGATCGGCCGGATCGACGCTGAAACGGCCGTCCCCGTCCGGGGTCGCCGCGCCGATGACGTAGCCGTTGTGATGGTCGAGTTCCTGATCGATCCCGGATTGCAGGAATCCGAGATCGGCGGTGTCGTCCCGGACCGCCATCACGAGGGTGCCGGGCCGCGAAAACATCGAGGCATGGAGGCCGGACCCGTACTCCCCGCAGATGGTCCCGGCCGCGTCGAACAGTTCGACCTGCTCGCGGAGGCCGAGCCGTTCCGGGGACACGATGGTGAAGCCCCGCTTGCGGGCGGTGTCCTCGAACAGGACGCGCTGGTGGAGGGACCGGGTGTTGTGGGTGACGGCATTGACCGAGCGCGCCACGAAGATCCTTCGCCGGGCGGGGCGCCGGAACCGCCGGAACCGCCGGGGCGCCGCCGCGTCGCGCAGGACGGCACAGGCCTCGGCGAACAGGGGGGACACGCGGGTGCCGAACCGCAAGGTCGAGGGAACGATGAGCTCCCGGCACAGGACCACCTCGCGCGTGCGATCGTAGACGGCGCATTGGTGCGGCTCGATCCCTAGGATCGCGAGCCACCGGCGCGCGAAATCGGGCGTGTCGGACGGCATCAGGAACGTCAGCCGGCTCAGGCGGTAACCGGCCAGGCGGAGCAGATGGAGCTTGGGCAGGAAATCCACGAGCCAGTGGCCGTAGCCGAGATAACCCGCTCCGGTCAGGAGCACGACGGGATCGTGGACGCGCCGCACCGCCGCGTCCGGAAGCCACGCGTCGGTCGCCGCGTAATTCTTCGCGATGTAGTCCCGGCCGAGATTGAGGTCGTGGCCGACGTTGAAGCACCCGTCCGTCATCACGATGCCCTCGCCGAGGACGGTGGCCTCGCGGACACGGTAGATGGCGGTTCCGAGGACGACGCTCTGGGAATGATAGAGGCGCAGCAGGTCGCTGGTGACGGCGCCGATCAGCAGGGACGGTGGCTTGATCCGTGAGCGATGGGCCCGGCTCACCTCGATCATCGATCCGCGCCCGGCCTGCACGCTGGCGCGCAGGTCGATGATGGCCTCGTCCATCGGCCGGCCCACGCCGCTCATGTGGCGATGAATTTCAGCCGGTGCTCGCGGTGCAGGTCGAGGATGGCGGCGGCGGTTTCCTCGATGGAACGGCGCGTCACGTCGATGGTCGGCCAGCGGTGCTTGGTGCACAGGCGCCGGCACGCCGCGATCTCGTCGGCCACGGCCGAGCGGTCGACGTAGAGGGACGAATCGTCGGCTTTCAGGCTGAGCAGGCGGTTCTGGCGGATCTGCACGATGCGCTCCGGGCTCGCCAGCAACCCGACGAGGAGGGGCTTTCGCGCGTTCTCCAGGGAGGCCGGCAGGGGCATTCCGGGCACCAGGGGGAAGTTCGCGGTCTTGAGGCCGCGGTTGGCGAGGTAGATCGCGGTCGGCGTCTTCGAGGTGCGGCTGACGCCCACCAGGATCACGTCGGCGTCGTCGACATCGACGGGCAGGTTGCCGTCGTCGTGCGCCAGGGTGAAGTTCATGGCGTCGATGCGCTTGAAGTACTCGGCGTTGAGCATGTGCTGGGCGCCGGGCCGGGCCGTCGAATCCGCCCCGAGATAGGATTGCAGCAGGGCGTGCACGGGCTGGAGCACGGAGAGGCACGGCGAGCCGGTCTCGCGGCAGGCCGCCTCCAGGCGCTCGGTGAGGTCGTGGCCGACGAGGGTGTAGAGCACGAGGCCGGGCGCGGCCTCGATCTCGGAGATCACCCGCTCGAGCTGCGGCCCGGACCGCACCAGGGGGTAGACGTGCTCGATGGCCGAGACGCCCTCGTACTGGGCGGCGGCCGCGCGGCCGACATTGATCAGGGTCTCGCCGGTGGAATCCGAGACGAGGTGGAGGTGGAAGTAGCTGCGGCTCATGGAGAAAGCGGTCTCCTCGGGATCAGGAGACAAGGAGCGGGCCGGCCCTGTCCACCGCGCCGGCCTCGGGGGAGTCGATGAGTGTGGATAAGCCGGCTCGCCATCGGGGTCCAGGCGGGACCCGCCCCGTGTTGTCGACTCTGGCGTCCACACGCCGTCCGACGCACGTCGCCGCGACGCGGTTTTGGGAGAATCAGGGACCCGGCAGCGCCCAGCGGCGCGGGGCGCCTCGCAAGGCACTGTCCGGCATCGTCTATCCGGGACATTGCTCCCAATCCGTTAAAGCTCTCTTAACGCCGTGGCGGCGGGGACGGCCTGTGGACGCTTTTCCGCTCCCGTCATCCAGCCCCCTAAAAGAAAAAACAGAGTCCTAGAATCTCTCTTTCCTTTTAGAAGGGCCGTGTGGGGATCGATCCGTGGTGGGCGTCCATGGAAGGACGCAGGAACGGTTTTCGAGGGGAGACAGCCGCGCCATCGGTGCTACATACCGGTCACGGGGTTGAGGCGTCGGAGATCGGATGAGCCAGGGTGATGGGGCGGACCGCGTGGTCCTGCGGGTGCTCTCGGGCGAGGCGCAGGCGCGTCCTCCCGCCTGGATGATGCGCCAGGCCGGTCGCTACCTGCCCGAGTACCGGGAGGTCCGCGCCAGGGCCGGCTCGTTCCTCGACCTCTGCTACAACCCGGATTTCGCCACGGAGGTCACCCTCCAGCCGATCCGCCGCTTCGGCTTCGAGGCGTCGATCCTGTTCTCCGACATCCTCGTGATCCCCGATGCCCTCGGCCAGGACGTGCGCTTCGTCGAAGGGGAGGGGCCGCGCCTCGACCCACTCGCCGGCCGGGCCGAGTTCGAGCGCCTGCGCCAGGCCGACGATCCGGCGATTTTTTCGCATCTGGCACCCGTCTTCGAGACCGTGCGCCGCCTGCGGGCGGAGCTGCCCCACGAGACCACCCTGCTCGGCTTCTGCGGCGCGCCCTGGACGGTGGCGAGCTACATGATCGGCGGGCGCGGCACGCCCGACCTCGCGCCGTCGCGGGCGCTGGCCCGGCACGACACCGCCCTGGTCGAAGCCCTCATCGACCGCCTCGTCACGGTGCAGACCGAGTATCTCGTGCGCCAGCTCGAGGCCGGGGCCGACGCCGTGCAGATCTTCGAGTCCCATGCCGGGTCGCTGCCGGACGTGCGCGGCGCCTCGGAGCCGGAGGAAGCGCCCGTCAACGAGGTCGCCGAGAGCGCCCTGCCGGAGGGGACGCCCCGCGACGCCCTGACCCGCTGGTCGCTCCAGCCCATCGCCCGGATGATCGCCGGCGTCCGCGCCCGCGTGCCGGGCGCCAAGATCATCGTGTTCGCGAGGGGCTCGGGCCTCGACGGACACGCCCGCGTGGTGCCGGAGACGGCGGCCGACGCGGTGGGCGTCGACTGGTCGGTGGATCTGGCGGCGCTGAGGGGCCGTGTACCGGCCACCACGGTCACCCAGGGCAACGTCCACCCCGATACCCTCATCGAGGGCGGAGCGGCCCTGGACGCGGCCGTGGACGGCGTGCTGGCGGCGACGGACGGCCTGCCGCACATCTTTAACCTCGGCCACGGCATCACGCCGCAGACCCCCATCGCCCATGTCGAGCAGATGCTGAAGCGACTGCGCGGCTGATGGACGGCCTCTACCTCTGGATCAAGGCGCTCCACGTCGTTGCCGTCATCTCGTGGATGGCGGCGATGCTCTACCTGCCGCGCCTGTTCGTCTACCACGCCTCCCTGGTGCCCGGGCCGCACGCGCAGGCGCAGTCCGAGACCTTCAAGGTGATGGAGCGCCGGCTCCTCAAGGCGATCATGACGCCGGCCATGATCGCCACTTGGGCGTTCGGGCTGATCCTGGTCTGGCAGAGCGGCTACTACGCCGCCGGCTGGCTCCAGGCGAAGGTGGTTCTGGTGCTCGCCATGAGCGGCATCCACGGCTGGCTCGCCCGCATGGTCAAGGACTTCGCCGCCGACCGGAACACCCGCGGCCACAAATTCTACCGGGTGCTCAACGAGGGACCGACCCTGCTCATGGTCGCCATCGTCGTGCTGGTGGTGGTGAAGCCGGGGACGTAGGAAGAGAGCAGCGACCTGACCTCCGTTTCAAGGACCGCCATGCCTCCGATCGTGACGTCCGCCCTCGCCGGCCTGGCCATGGCCCTCCTGGCGACCGGCACCGCCCAGGCGGCGAGCTTCCCGTGCGACAAGGCCGAGGCGGCGGACGAGAGGGCGATCTGCGCCACCCTCGCCCTCAACGACCGCGACGTCGAGATGTCCACCCGCTTCGAGATCCTGCGCGCCATGCTGCCCATGGGCGGCAACGCCAAGCTGCGCGAGGACCAGGAAACGTGGCTCGCCGAGCGCCGCACCTGCGGCGCGGATGTCGCCTGCCTGACTCAGGCCTACGACGGCCGCTTGAAGACCCTGCGCGCGGTGTTCTCGGAGTTCGCCAAGCAGGGCCCGCTCTAGGGTGCCCTCCGGCGAAGGGGAGACCGGTTCGTCGCACGAGAGCACGACGGAACAAGGCGTCGGAGACGTGATCCGATCCCGCTGGATCGGGCACGGCTCTAGCTCAGACGGGCGAGAAGCCGGTCCATCAGCGGGTTGTCCGGCGTGAAGGCGTAGTCGATCCTGCGCACGCTGACCGAGCCGGCCCCGGCCTTCACCAGGGCGTCGGCCAGATCGAACACCGCGTCGACGGGGCAGTGCAGCACCATTTCGCCGCGGCCCTCGGGGGCGCCGTAGGGCAGATCGGCGTCGTGCAGGGCGGAGATGCCGGCGAGATCGATGTCACCGTCATCGGGCATGGCGGCACGGACCTCGCGGGTGGTGCGGGCCCGTTCCTCGGCCTGGATGCGGCCGAGCACGGCCCGCAGGGCATTGCGCGGGCTCGGGCCCCAGGCGGCGTTGAGGGAAGCGACGAGGTTCGCCTCCGAGCGTAGGATGATCCCGTCGTCGAGGATTTTCAGGGCGTTGGCGGCGAGGGTCGCGCCCGTGGTGGTGATGTCGACGATGATCTCGGCCGAGCCCGCCGCTGGCGCGCCCTCGGTGGCGCCGAGACTTTCCACGATGCGGTAATCCGCGACCCCGTGCTCGGCGAAGAACCGGCGGGTGAGGTTGACGTACTTGGTGGCGATGCGCAGGCGCTTGCCGTGGCGCACCCGCATCTCGGCCGCCACCTCGTCGAGGTCGCTCATGGCGCGGACATCGATCCAGGCCTGGGGCACGGCGACGACCACCGTCGCCTGTCCGAAGCCCAGCGGAGTCAGCAGTTCGACCTGCCCCCGTGCCTCGGGCAGGGATTCGCGGATGAGATCCTCGCCGGTGATGCCGAGATGGGCGGCGCCGGAGGCCAGCTGCGCCGCGATCTCGGAGGCCGAGAGGTACCGCACCTCGACGCCGGGTACGCCGACGAGCTTGCCGCGGTAGTCGCGGGCGCCGGTGTTCTGCGCGAGCTTGAGGCCGGCCCGGGCGAAGAAGGCGGCGGCGTTCTCCTGCAGGCGCCCCTTGGAGGGCACGGCGAGGACGAGGGGATCGGTCATCGGCGCCGGCTCAGCCATGGGAGATGTCGGAAGGAGCGACCCGCGAGAGCCAGACGGCGCAGCCCACCGCCGGCACCGGGATCGGGCTGCCGAGGTGCTGCAGGAGGCCGTCGTAGCGTCCGCCGCCGACGAGGGGCGGGCCAGCGGGACCGGCTGCCGTCACCTCGAAGATGAAGCCGGTGTAGTAGTCGAGGTTGCGGGCGAAGCCGCCCGAGAAGGCGAAGCTTTCGACGGCGAGACCCCGCGCGGCCATGAAGCCCGTGCGCTCCTCGAACAGACCGAGCGCCGCCTCGAGGGGCGGATGGTCGAGGCCGGCCGCGCGGATGAGCTCGCGCATGGCCGCCGCCGCGGCGTCGGGGTCGCCCGCGATGGCGCGGTAGCGCTCGACGAGGGCGCGGTTCTCCGGGTTGAGGCCGGCGCCGCCGCTCGCCTGGGCGGCGGCCTTCGACAGGAAGCGCTCGGCGATCTCGCCAGCGCTGCGGCCGCCGACCCGCGAGATGCCCGCGATGGACAGCACGTCCTCGACGAAGGCCCGCACGCCCTTGGGGTCCTGGCCCTGGATCGCCGCGAGCAGGCCCGCATGCGGGTCCTCCTGGCGCACGCCGTTGGTGACCTCGTCGAGGGACCGCCCGGCCGCGATGGCCCGCAGGGTCCGGCGCTTGGCGGCCGGGGGCACATTGAGCGCGTCCAGAAGGGCGTCGAGGAGGCCCATGTCGCCGAGGCGCACGGCGACGTCGCTCCGGCCCATGGCGGACAGACCGTCCAGGGCGAGGCCGAGGACCTCGGCATCCGCCGCCGGCGTGTCGGTGCGGCCGATGGATTCGATGCCCGCCTGCAAAAACTCGTCCGGCTCGTCGCGGCCAAGCCGGAACACCGGCCCGCAATAGCTGTAATCGGCCGAGGCCCCGGCGCCGTGCGCGAGATGGTGGCGACAGACGGGAATCGTGAATTCCGGCCGCAGGCACAGCTCGGCGCCGCCGGCATCCTGGGTCACGAAGATGCGCCGGCGGATGTCCTCGCCCGACAGTTCGAGGAACGGCTCCACGGGCTGCAGCACCGGCGGGGTCACGGCGCCGTAGCCGGCATCCGCGAACTGGGCGAGCAGGCGCGCCGTGCCGTGCGATTGTCCGCCGGCGATCGCGCCGCCGGCTTCCGGGTTCATCATGGGTCCGCCCGCCTCGTCATCGCGCCCTCGTAGCAACCGGAATCCGGCTTGGCGACCAAGTGCTTCCCACAAAACGACCGGTCGCCGGGCGTTTTGCGGGGGACACTACAGCCAGCCCTGCAATTCGCGCCGGACCACGGTCTCGATCACCTTGAGGCCGAGTGCCCCGTCGTTGAGGCACGGGATGTAGGCGAAGCGCTCGCCGCCATTGTCCTCGAAATAGTGCCGGTTCTCGCCGTCGAGTTCTTCCAGGGTCTCGAGGCAGTCGGCCGAGAAGCCGGGTGCCACGATGGCCATGCGCTTCACGCCGCTTTTCGCCAGCTCCTGCACGGTCTCGTCGGTGTAGGGGCGCAGCCATTCCTCGTTGCCGAAGCGGGACTGGAAGGTGGTGCGCATCTTGTCCGTCGAGAAGCCCAGGGCCTCGCGCACGAGGCGGCCGGTCTTCACGCACTGGCAATGGTAGGGGTCGCCCTTGAGGAGGTAGCTCTTCGGCACCCCGTGGAACGAGGTCAGGATCACCTCGGGCTCGAAGTCGAGCTTGGCCAGGCCCTCGCGGATCGAGGTGGCGATGGCCTCGATGTAGACCGGATCGTCGTGATAGGGCGCCGAGACCCGCAACGTCGGCTGCCAGCGCATCTTCATCAGGGCCTTGAACGCCTGGTCGCAGGCCGTGGCCGAGGTGGCAGCGGCGTATTGGGGATAGAGCGGCACGAGGAGGATGCGGTCGCAGCCCTGGTCGAGGAGCGCCTGGATGCGCTTGTCCATCTCGGGCTTGCCGTAGCGCATGGCCCAGTCGACCACGACTTGATCGCCCATGGCCGCCTGCAGGCCCTCGGCCTGGCCCCGGGTGATGGTCTTGAGCGGTCCCTCGTCGCGCTCGTTGTTCCACACGCTGGCGTAGTCGCGGCCCTTCGGCCCCGGGCGCTTCGTCAGGATGATGAGGTTGAGGAGCGGCCACCAGATCAGGCGCGGCACCTCGATGACCCGGCGATCCGACAGGAACTCCTTGAGGTAGCGGCGCATGGGCCAGTAGGTCGTGCCCTCGGGCGTGCCGAGATTGGTCAGGAGCACGCCGATGCGGCCCCAGCGCACGGGCGGATGCTCGGCGGGGAGTGGGGCGGTGCTGGTCTGGAGCGGCATGCTGTCCTGCAGGGACGTCGGGGCGACGCGTTCGGTCATCGGGTTTCCGGGCTCGCCGGGCGGGCGGCAAAGTTGTGTCAGCGGGGATATCTATCTAGAGCAGGCGGCCTGCCAGCATCACCCGATGGATTAGGGCGCGACATGCCGTCTCCCCGGTACTTCTTCAACCACTTCATGCCGTTCACGGGCTATCCCTATACGGGTGCCCCGACCGCCTGCAATCTCTGCGGCTCGACGCGCAGCGTGACGGTGGCCGAGACCGACCGGCGGCTGAAGACCCTGCGCTCCATCGCCTGCGAGCAATGCGGCCTCATCCGCACGGACCCCATGCCGACCCCGGCGGAGCTGGCGGACTACTACGCCACCGCCTACCGGGCGGATTACCAGCTCGCCTTCGCCGGCGGCCCGCCGCGCAACCACCTCAACCGCTCGGCCCGCGAGGCGACGTTCCGCGCCAACCTCCTGGCGCCGAAGCTCAAAGCCGGTGCCCGCGTCCTCGATTTCGGCTCGGGGTCCGGCGAGTTCCTGGCGGCCGTCCGCGCCAAGGGCTGTGAGGCCATCGGGGTCGAGCCGGGCAGGGACTACGCCGCCTATGCCCGCACGCAGCACGGCGTCGAGGTCCTGGACGACGCCGACGACGCGCGCTTCCCGGCCGGGCATTTCGACGTGATCACCACCCACCACGTCATGGAGCACCTGCGCGATCCGGCCGACGTGATGGCGCGCCTGTCGCACTGGCTCAAGCCCGACGGCGTGCTCTACGCGGCGGTGCCGAACATGGCCGCCACGGGCAAGCCGCCGCACGAGCGCTTCCACTTCGCCCACGTCCACGGCTTCGTGCGCGAGACCTTCGACCTCACGGCGCGCCGGGCCGGCCTCGTGCCGCATCCGGACTACTGGCGCGAGGACACCACGGTGGTCTACGCCAAGACCGATGCGCCCATGGGAGACCTCGCCGTGCCGGGCCTCGCCGAGCGCCTCGCCGTCGACCTCAAGCCGATGCCGGCGGGCGCCTACCTCGCGTCCGGCGCCTGGATCTGGCCGATGCTGCGCCGGAACGCCAAGGCCGTGCGCGACACCTTCGTGGCGCGCTGAGCTCCGTCGTCGTCGCGTCGCGGGAATTGGCCTAGAACGGGAACCCCAGCCGCCGAGACCTGTCCCATGCCGCGCCCCAACCGTCGCCAGACCTTCGGCCTCGGGCTCGGCGCCGGTCTCGCCGCCGGGATGGGCTCCGAGGCCCGGGCAGCAATCCCCGTCCCCGAACCGACCTTTACCCTGCTCCTCGTCAACGACCTCTACCGGATGTCGGAGACCGAGGGGCGCGGGGGCTTTGCCCGCCTCAACGCCATCGTGAAGGCCGAGCGGGCGCGCGGCGTGCCGCTCCTCTACGCCCATGCCGGCGACACCCTGTCGCCGTCCCTGATGTCGGGCTTCGACCAGGGCGCGCACATCGTCGAACTCCTCAACATCGCCCCGCCCGACGTGTTCGTGCCGGGCAACCACGAGTTCGATTTCGGTCCGGCGATCTTCGCCCGGCGCATGGGCGAGGCGAACTTTCCCGTGTTCGCCGCCAATCTTCGCGATGGCGCCGGGCGCCCCCTGCCGGGACTCCGCGACCGGACCCTGACGACCCTGGGCGGCATCCGGGTCGGTATCGTCGGCATCGCCCTCGCCAGCACGCCGGACAAGTCCCAGTCGGGCGACCTGCGCTTCGCCCCCGAACTCGAGACCCTGGCCCGGGAGGCGGAAAGCCTGCGCATGGAGGGCGCCGACCTCGTGGTGGGCGTCTGCCATACGGGCCGGGTGACGGACGAGGCCATCGTCGCCGGGCGCCTCGTCGACATCCTTCTGTCGGGGCACGACCACGACCTGGCGCTCCGCTACGACGGCCAGACCGTCATGGTCGAATCGAGCTTCGACGCCCATTTCGTCACCGCCATCGACGTCACCGTGACGGTCACCGGGTCGGGCAAGGCCCGGACGGTGACCTGGCGCCCGGGTTTTCGCGTGTATGATTCGGCCAGCGTCGTCCCGGACCCCGAGACCCTTGCGGTGGTCCGGCGCCTCGAAGGGGATTTGTCCCGCGAACTCGACGTTGCCCTCGGCGAGACGCGCCTGCCGCTGGACAGCCGCATCGCCGCCGTGCGCGTCCGCGAGGCGAGCTTCGGCAACCTCGTGGCCGACGCCCTGCGCGCCGGCACGGGGGCGGATCTGGCCATCACCAACGGCGGCGGCATCCGCGGCAACACCCTCTATCCGGCGGGCCACGTGCTGACGCGCCGCGACATCCTCACGGAACTGCCCTTCGGCAACACCACGGTCCTCGTGGCGCTCACGGGCGCGCAGATCCGCGCCCTCCTGGAGACGGGGTTCTCGGAGTTCGGCCGCCCGGCGGGGCGCTTCCCGCACGTCTCCGGCCTCGTCGTCACCGTCGATCCTGCCGCCCCGGTCGGTGCCCGCATCGTCGCCCTGAGCCACGACGGCGCGCCCCTCGACCCTGAGAAGACCTACACGGTGGCCTCGAACAACTTCCTCTACGACGGCGGCAACGGCTACGGCGAACTGGCCAGGGGGCGCACCCTCATCGGCCGCACCGACGGCACCCTCGTCGCCAACGCGGTCATGGCCTACATCCGGGCCAACGCGCCCCTCGCTGTTCCCTCCGAGGGGCGCATCCTGACGCCCTGAGGATGCTTTGCCGATGACAGGCCCCGTCGCCGACGCCCTCGCGCAGTTTCGCCGCTCGGGTTCGCCCTGGCTCGAACTGCCGTTCTTTTCCGGCGACGCGGCCGACACCGCCGCCATGCGGGTCGATGAGCGCATCGCCGAAGGCGTCACCGTTCTGCCGGTGCCGGACAACATCTTCAACGCCTTGGCGCTGACGCCGCTCAATGCGGTCAAGGCGGTGATTCTGGGCCAGGACCCGTATCCGACGCCGGGCGACGCCAATGGCCTGGCCTTCTCCTATGTCGGCGCGCGGCGCCTGCCGGCCTCCCTCAAGGTGATTTTGGCCGAACTTCCGGAGGCGGCGGCCAAGCCGACGGGTGGTGACCTCACTCCCTGGGCGCGGCGCGGCGTGCTGCTGCTGAACTCCGCCCTCACGGTGGAGCAGGGCAAGTCCGGCGCGCACCTGCGCTACGGCTGGGCTTCGCTCACCGATCAGGCCGTGGAGGCCGTCTCGAAGCGGGCGGCGCCGGCGGTGTTCCTGCTGTGGGGTGCCCAGGCGCGGGCGCGCGCCGCCCTCATCGACACGGCGCGCCACGGCGTCATCGAATCCGGGCATCCCTCGCCGCTCAACCGCCAGCGCGACTTTCCGGGCTCGCAGCCCTTCGCGGCGGCCAATGCCTGGCTGGAAGCGCACGGGGTCGCGCCCATCGATTGGAGTCTGGGCTGAGGCGACGCGGCCCCTTGGAGGCGGGGGGCGGGCGGTCTATCTCCGTCGGGCACATAAGCGGAGCTTAAGAATCCGCCGCAATCCGAGGAAACGCCCCATGCTCGTACGCTCCGCCCTTGCCCTGAGCCTCGCGCTCGCCCTGCCGGCCGCCGCGCAGGCGCAGATCCGCAACGCGCCGCAGCCGCGGGCCCTGGAATTCGCCGCCTACATCTTCGCCGCCGCCAATGTCTGCGGCTACCGCATCGGCGCCGATCAGTTCGACGCGTTGCTCGAGAAGCAGGGGACGCGCGCCGCCGATGTCGGCCCGCGCGGGCCGTTCGGTGGGAGGGTCCAGACAATCTTCGCGCTGATGTCGAACCAGATGCAGCTCAACCGCGAGCAGGCGTGCCTCGCGGTGGCCGGCGAGTATGGCCCCGAGGGCAACATCACCAAGAACGTGCTGCTGCCGCCGATGCCGGCGGGCGCACCGGGCGAAGCTCCCCCGGCCGAGACCGCGCCGAAGCCCGCACAGTGAGGATGTGTCCGGAGGCCCCCAGGGCCTCCGGATTTTGGGCCTAGAACAGGCCTTCGATCTGGCCGTTGGCGTCGAGGTGGATGCCCTCCGAGGCCGGAACCTTGGGCAGGCCCGGCATGGTCATGATCTCACCGCAGATCACTACGACGAAGCCGGCCCCCGCCGAGAGACGCACGTCGCGCACGGCGATGACGTGGCCGTCGGGGGCGCCCATGAGGTTGGGGTCGGTGGAGAACGAGTACTGGGTCTTGGCCATGCAGACGGGCAGGTTGCCGTAGCCGTCCTTCTCGAACTGGGCGAGCTTGGTGGCGGCCTTCGATTCCACCTGGATGTCGGCGGCGCCGTACAGCTTCGTCGCGATGGTACGGACCTTGTCGGTGAGCTTGGTCTCGGTCTCGTACGCGAAGGTAAGCGGCTTCTGCTCGCCCTCGGCCAGCTTCACCACGGCCTGGGCCAGTTCCTCGGCGCCGGCGCCGCCATCCGCCCAATGCTTGCAGGTGATGGCCTCGACCTGGAGCCTGTCGCGGCACAGCTCCTTCAGCTTGGCGTGCTCGGCATCGGTGTCGGCGTAGAAGTGGTTGACGCCGATGACCACGGGCAGGCCGAAGCTCCGCACGTTGGCGACGTGGCGGGCGAGGTTGGCAAAACCCTTCTCCAGGGCTTCGAGGTTCTCGGAGCCGAGTTCCTTCTTCGAGACGCCGCCATGCATCTTGAGGGCGCGCACGGTGGCGACGATGACCACCGCGGACGGCTTCAGGCCGGCCTGCCGGCATTTGATGTCGATGAACTTTTCCGCGCCGAGGTCGGCGCCGAAGCCGGCTTCCGTCACCACGTAGTCGCCAAGCTTGAGGCCCGCGCGGGTGGCGATGACCGAGTTGCAGCCATGGGCGATGTTAGCGAAAGGGCCGCCGTGGATGAGGGCGGGATTGCCCTCCAGCGTCTGCACGAGGTTCGGCTGCAGGGCGTCCTTGAGCAGCACCGTCATGGCGCCCGTCGCCTTCACGTCGGCGAGCGTCACCGGCTTGCGGTCGCGGGTCTCGGCGATGACGATGCGGCCGAGGCGGGCTTCGAGATCGTCGAGGTCGCGCGCCAGGCAGAACACCGCCATGACTTCCGACGCCACGGTGATGTCGAACCCGTCCTCCCTCGGAAAACCGTTGGCGACGCCGCCGAGCGACTGGGTGATGGAGCGCAGGGCCCGGTCGTTCATGTCGACCACGCGGCGCCAGTGGATGCGGCGCACGTCGATGTTGAGCTCGTTGGCCCAGTAGACGTGGTTGTCGATGAGGGCTGCGGCGAGGGAGTGCGCCGACGTGATGGCGTGGAAGTCGCCGGTGAAGTGGAGGTTGATCTGCTCCATCGGCACGACCTGGGCCTTGCCGCCGCCGGCAGCACCCCCCTTCATGCCGAAGCAGGGACCCAGCGACGGCTCGCGCAGGCACATCACGGTCTTCTTGCCGATGCGGTTGAGCGCGTCGCCGAGGCCCACCGTGGTGGTGGTCTTGCCCTCGCCGGCCGGGGTCGGGCTGATGGCCGTCACCAGCACGAGCTTGCCTTCGGGCTTGCTTTCCAGGCCCTTGATGAAGTCGTGGTCGATCTTGGCGATGTGCCGGCCGTAATGGTGGAGGGCGTCCTCCGGGATGCCGATCCGGGCGGCGACCTCGGTGATCGGCTTCAGGGTCGCCGCGCGGGCGATCTCGATGTCTGACGGCATGCCTTCGTCTCTCCCGATTTTTTCTTCGCGCCGAAGGGCGCGTGTTTGGCGTGTGCGGTCCCGGCGCCGTGAGGCGCGCGCGGAACCGCATTGTGTTCGATCACACCAGTTTGATGGAAGGGGCAAGGAAAAGCGCTTGGGAAATTTTCAACGGGCGGACAAAATTTCGTTTGAAATCAGCCCGTCATATGGGGTCAACCCGTCATGGCCATCGCGGTGTAGCCGGCCTGGGTCAGGACTTCCGCGACCGTTGCCCCGTGCTCGCGGGTGGTGACGGCGACGCGGCCGTGATCGAGGTCCACCGCCACCCGGGCATCGGGGTCGAGGCGCAGGATCGCCCGGCGCACCGCCGCGGCGCAGCCGTCGCAGGTCATCCCGTCCACCTGCATCAGCAGGTCCGACTGCATCGGATTCATGGTCCTGGGACCTTTCGTCGTCACGCGCCCCGGCGGCCATGTTGATCCGGCGCGGACGCGATGCAAGCGCGGAGGCGGAAAGCCCAGGTCACACAGGGCAAAAATCGTCGTGGGCCACGGGCGGCGCGTCTTGTGAGGACTCGGCGTCTCGGCGACAAAGAGTGCTCGGGCCGGTGCCGTCCCGCGGCGCCGGCCGCGAAATCGCAGATGCGTTCTGAGGTGAGATCATCCCGATGGCCCGGATCGTCGGCCGGCGCGGCGGCCCGTGGGTCCTCGGTCTCCTGGGACTCGGCGCCCTGGCGCCGCTGTCCGTCTACGCCCCCTTGAGCGGGGCTTTCGCACTGGCCACGGCCGGTGGTGCCGGCGCCCTCCTCGCCCATCGGCGGGCGAAGGCCCTGTCCGCCCGCTGCGAGAAGCTCTCGGGCGAGGTGGACGTGCTGTCCCAGCGCCTCCTGCGCCTCGAATCCGTGACCCGCCTCATCGCCGAGCAGCAGGTGCGGGCCAATGGGGCCGGTCCCGACGCGAAGGCCGGTGCCGACACGGCGGCCCTGGCGGCCGGCGTCGAGGAGGTCACCGCCGAGATCGGTCTCCTCAGCGGCATCGTGCGCGAACTCGCCGCCGTGGTCGCGGCGCAGGACGGAGAGATCGCCGGCCTGAAGCTGGTGCCCGTGCCCCCGGCGATCAAGCCGCCGCCCGTCGCCCCCGAGATCGTCGTGGTCCCCCGGC
>NZ_VRUZ01000043.1:0-32419 GCF_008039485.1 Methylobacterium sp. WL69
AGCGCCAGACCCTGATGGATCGCCGCTTGCGCCACCACGCGCAGGCCGCCTAACCTCTCACCCCAGATGGACCAGAGCCTCCGCTCCTGAACACCGCTGAATGTCCCAAATCATCTGACGACGGACAGCATTGCCGTGGCGAATGCCCCTCTGAAATGCAGAACGCCGATTGAAAAACTGATCCACGCGATTGCGCGTGGTGACATCGTCCCGCGCGGGACGCTGACCGGCGAAACAGGCCTATCCGCCTTGATCGTCGCCGTAGGCAACCTCACACCGCTGATCACAAAACAGGTCCGGAGCGCGCCCTATCGCAAAAGAGGGCCATACAAGAAAAAGTCGGACTAAACGGGTCTAAAAGAGCGCGAATGATAACGCTACTGATGGAGATCTGGCCTTAGGTACCGACCGCGAACATCCGCGATGGGTGGGGACCGGGCTTTAGCGCTGCGCCCAAGATCGGACATTCACGTCGACAACGATCGGTCTGGTTTGAGTGCATCTTTGGCGAACTGATCGAATTATAGGGGACATTATGAATGCCTGCTGATTGGAAAGAATTCGAAGAGAAAGTGTGGGTAATATACGATACCCTCCTCAACCTAAATGATGAGGGAACGATTGTGGCTCGCGATGTAAAACTTAGAGGGCGTGACGGCCAATTGCATCAGTTTGATGTGTATTATAGTTTTCATCGTGCTGGCGTTGTTCATTCTGTAGCCATAGAGTGCAAAAATTACGGGAGACCTGTCGACAAGGATAGAGTTTTCGCTTTCAAGTCAAAAATTGATGATGTTATTGGCCTTCGCGGTATCATGATCGCAGCAGAAGGTTTCCAAGATGGCGCAAGAACATACGCTGAGAACAACGGTATAATCGTTCTTGCTATAGATGACTTACCAGGGCTAGGGGAGCTTCTCGCGAAGAGAATTGGAAGCGTTGCTCTTCCTGACGAGACGACGATAGGCGAGCCATTTTGGGCTATCTATGAGCTGAGAGACGGGAAAAACACGGGTATTCCTCTCGGCGGCAAAATAGATGAAACGCAGGTGGGCTATCTCTTTCTTTCAAAAGCCTCCGCTACCCGTTTTCTTGAGAGCAGAATAGATCTAGGCACTGGATCTTATGGCGTGAGAGGATTGCCCCAACGTTGTCTGCGCACTTTTATTATGACAATAGATGCCTTTAGAGGCCTACCCGCAATTGTGCAAGGATTGAATATTGACGGAAGCGTAGAATGCCTGACCTATTCGCGGCAGCTTTTCATAGACGAGTGGTATATTGGACGCTTACCTATATCTTCAGAGCCGCTAGTTAAGCCGGGATACTAATTAAATAACTAGCTGGATTTTTATCCTGGAGCGGATGCGAAAATAACACTCGCAGATGGCCGATCAAATACTTGTGAACCAGACGCGGTGCGGAATATGCCCAAGGTCAATGCAATTAATGGATTTTTGCTCCGCGATCGATCGATTGTTTGCCAAACTGTAGAAGCAAATCTACTCGGTGCGATTTGGCTATGGCCCAGGCGAACCATAGCCATCGGTCTTTTTCAGTATCTGCTGACATCATTCAAAACGGACTTTTTCAACAGAACCAACCATCACCCTCAGCAAGCTGGAGGGCCACGAAGCGGACATCGTGAGGGTCTTTAACGGGTCGCAATCGGACCCAAACCTTGAGTTCCACCTATCAGATTTTGACTACCTCGACACAGAGCAAGTGACGCCGGCGTCACGCCCCCTGCCAGATATCAAACCCCATCAAAAGGATACACAAACCTGACTGCATCTGCCTTCGCGGACGCAGTGCAGACATCTGTCTGGGCGACATGTCGCCCATAAGCGCGTTGTAAAGGCACGACACCTTTATGGGCTACAAACCCGGAAGTACGACAAGCTTATGGGCAACACCCTGCGGAGATATGGGCTACACACCCGCCGGAAACACTGCGAAAATTGGTCTGACGATGTGGGGGTTTTGGGCTAAGCCTCAGCGGCCGCGCGTGACGACCGGCGACGTCCGCAAGATGACGCTTCGCTAGTCCGCACGAAGCCAGCAGGCGAACGGATGGGCCGCTCCCCGGGGCGGCCCATTCGTGTGAGCCGCCCTGGGCGTCGAAACGGATCGATATCGGCAGGATGCCAGGGACAGGCGGGTTCGCTGGAGATCCGCCCCGGCGGGACGGCAGTCGCCGAACCCCCAGGCCGGTCCGCGTCGAGGCTACGGGCCGGCGATGAGCTCCCGAATCCGCGAGGCCAGGGCTTCCATCACGAAGGGCTTCGTCAGGACGGCCATGCCGGGGTCGAGGTGCCCGTTCCCGACCACGGCGTTCTCGGCGTAGCCGGTGATGAACAGCACCTTCAGGCCCGGCCGGCTGACCCGCGCCGCATCGGCGACCTGACGCCCGTTCATGCCGCCGGGGAGACCGACATCGGTCACCAGCAGGTCGATGCGCACGTTCGAGCGCAGGACCTTGAGGCCCGCCGGGCCGTCGGCCGCCTCGATGGCGGTGTAGCCGAGATCCTCCAGGACCTCGGTCACCAGCATGCGGACGGTGGGCTCGTCGTCGACGATCAGCACGGTCTGCCCCTGCTCCGCCCGCGGCGCGTCGCCGAGGGAGCCCATGGGGTCGGCCTCCTCCGCGGCGCCGTAGTGGCGCGGGAGGTAGAGGCACATGGTCGTGCCGTCTCCGATCTCCGAGTAGATCCGGACGTGCCCCCCCGATTGCCGGACGAAGCCGTAGATCATCGACAGCCCGAGCCCGGTGCCCTGGCCGATGGGCTTCGTCGTGAAGAACGGGTCGAAGGCGCGCTCGATCACCTCGGGCGTCATGCCGGTGCCGGTGTCGGAGACGCAGAGGGAGAGGTACTGGCCCGGGGGCAGGTCGCGTTCCTTGCCGCCCCGGTCGTCGAGCCACTTGTTGGCGGTCTCGATGGTGATGCGGCCGCCATCCGGCATGGCGTCGCGGGCGTTGATGCACAGGTTCAGCAGGGCGTTCTCGAGCTGCGGCGGGTCGACCAGCGCCGGCCACAACCCCGAGGCGCCGACCACCTCAACGTGGACGGACGGCCCGACGGTGCGGCGGATGAGCTCCTCCATGCCGGCGATGAGGCCGTTCACGTTGGTGGGCTTCGGGTCGAGGGTCTGGCGCCGGGAAAAGGCCAGGAGCCGGTGGGTGAGGGCCGCGGCCCGTCTCGAGGCGCCCTGGGCGGCGTTGATGTAGCGGTCGAGGTCGGTCAGCCGGCCCTGCGCCATGCGGGTCTGCAGAAGCTCCAGGCTGCCCGAGATGCCGGCGAGCAGGTTGTTGAAGTCGTGGGCCAACCCCCCGGTCAATTGTCCGACCGCCTCCATCTTCTGCGATTGCCGGAGTTGCTCCTCGGCCCGGAGCAGGGCTTCCGCCTGCTCCTTCTCCGCCGTGACGTCCCGACCGACCGCGTTGATCAGGGTCTCGTCGGGACGCGTCGACCACGAGACCCAGCGGTAGCTGCCATCCCGGTGGCGATAGCGGTTCTCGAACCGGGCCAGGGACTGGCCCTCCGACGAATTCCTGGCCCCGGCGATGGTCCGCTCGATGTCGTCGGGATGGAGCAGGTCGAACAGGGAGGTGCCGACGAGTTCGCCCTCGCGCCAGCCGAGCATCGCGGTCCAGGCCGGATTGACCGCGACGATCCGGCCGTCGAAGGCGCAGCGGAGCATGATGTCCGTCGACAACTGCCACAGGGCGTTGCGGTCGGTGGTCCGCTCGGCGACCTGCCGTTCGAGGGTCGCGTTCAGGGCCGCCAACTCGGCGGCCTGGGACCGACGCTCGTCGATGTCGGTGTTGGTGCCGACCCACTGGACGATGGCGCCGTCCGGGGACCTGACCGGTTCGGCGCGGACCAGGAACCAGCGATAGGCGCCATCGAATCGCCGGATACGGAACTCGGTCTCGTACACCGCGCCGGTGGCGAGGGACTCGGCCCAGGCCTCCCCGGCCGGCGGGAGATCGTCGGGATGGACGATGCGGCTCCATTCCGCGACGCCGTCCAGGGAGCCGGGTTCGGCGCCGGCATAGGCATAGGCCTGCGCGTTGAACCAGTAGAGATAACCGTCGGGCCGGGCCGCCCAGACCTGGTTCGGGATGGCCTGCGTGAGGATGCGGAACTGCTCCTCGCTGGTCCGCAGGGCCCGCTCCGAACGCAGGCGCTCCGTCGCCAGGCGGACCCGGCCGGCGACCTCGCGCATGAACGCGATCTCGCCCTCCGCCCAGGGGCGGGGCACCGCGTGGTTCGCGTAGAACAGGGCCACGGACGAGCCCTGCTCGACCAGGGGCATGTTGACGAACGCAGCGGCGCTGATGCTCTCCAGGGCGTCCGCGTTGGCCCGGGTGCGCGGGTCCACCGACGCATCCGACACCACGGCGATCTCGCCCCGCTTGAGGTCCTCGATGTGCGACCCGTAATCGCGGAACTGCAGGACGCCCGCGAGACTGCGGATGCCGGGGGCGTTCCAGTCGCGCTCGATGGTGATGGTCTCGGCCACCGTGTCGATCACACCGTACCCGACCCGGCTCACCCCGAGGACGGTGCCGACCGCCGCGCAGGCCGTGTGGGCGAGGGCGTCGGGGTCCTGAATGTCCCGAAGCCGGTCGTTCAGTTCGAGGAGCGTCGTGCGTCGCTTCTCCTCCCCCCGGCGGGCCAGATCGGCCTCGGCGCGTTCGGTCACCTCGCGGACGATGCCGACGGCGCGCACGCATCGACCCTGATCGTCGAAAATGCCCCGCCCCTTGGAGGCGAGCCAGCGCACGACCCCGTCCTCCCGCCCGACGATGCGGTACTCGATGTCCAACGCCGCCCGGAGGGTGGGATCGAGCATGGCGGCGAGGGCCGCCATCGTCGCCGCCCGGTCCTCGGGATGCAGTGTCTCGACGAAGGTCGTCAGGTCGTAGGCCGCATTCGGCGAGAGGCCGAACATCGGTTGGGTTCGGGGCGACCAGATCAGGGTATCGGTGACCGCGTCGAGGTCCCAGGTCCCGATCTCCGCCGCCTCGGTGGCGAGGCGCAGGACCGTCTCGCTGAACTGCAGGCGGTCGGCGCTGGCGGCCCGTTCGGCGGTCAGGGCATCGTTCCTGCCCCTGAGGGCGGTCAGTTGCCCCATGTCGGCGGTGACGTCGTACTGGCTGGCGAAGAAGTAGGCGACCTCACCCCGGGCATCCAGGACCGGCGCCAGGAGCAGCTGGTTCCAGAAGGTGGTCCCGTCCTTGCGGTAGTTCAGGAGCGCCAGATCGATGCCGCGCTGCTCGGTGACGGCGTCCCGGATGCGGGCGACGTCCCGCGGGTCCGTGTCCGGACCCTGGAGGAAGCGGCAGTTGTGCCCGAGGATCTCGTCCGGGGCGTAGCCCGTCAGCCGCCCGAACGCCGCGTTGGCGAAGATGATCGGATTGTCGTGCTGCCGGGGGTCCGTGATGATCATCGGCATGCGGGTGGCACGCACGGCGGCGGCGAACGGATCGGTGAGCCCGTCGCCGCCCGCGATTTCCGACAGGATGCGGTCCGTATCGATCCGGACGGTTTCGGAGGGCGGCCGGGATGTCGGGTCCGGAGGGGTGGGACTTTTCACGCTGGTCGCTTTCACCGGCCTTGCCGCCCCATCTCGAACGCGTGGCGACAACCGCGCCTCGGCTCGACCGAGCGGACCGTCCGCCCGCGCTTTCCGCCGGCCTAGACGATTCCACAAAATCCCGGAAGGCATGGGCGTCGCGTCAGGACCTTCCGGATGCCCGACCCGTCGAATGACGGGTCGAAAAAATCCCCGATGCCGTGCGCGTCATGCGGCGTGCTGGATCGCGGCCACCACCTCGGACGCGCTGTAGGGCTTGGGCACGAAAAGGCCGTGGTCGGGAACTTCCCGGTCGGCGAGGCGCTGGCGCCCGGAGGTCAGGATCAGACGGATCTCCGGCCACGCCGCGTAGACGCGTTCGGCCCAGGTCACTCCGCACATGGAGCCCGGCATGTCGACATCGGTGAAAAGCACACCGATGTCCGACCGCCGGTGCAGGACCGACCAGGCCTCGTCGGCATGACGTGCCTCCACCACGCCGAACCCGGCGTCTTCGAGCATCTCGACGGCACAGAACCGTACGAGATCATCGTCCTCGACGACGAGGACGAGCGATGTTTCCGGGGAGCGCTTCATCGTCATGGCGTCCCAACAGGCAAGCCGGGGATGAGTTGCCGGTGCCGAACGTGATTGTGAAATGAGCGCGTCCGGCCCCGTCACGGTCATCCCACTTGCCCCGGGCGCGGAGCAAATTCCCGGACGGCGGGTTTCCATTCCCGGTGATGCGCCCGGTGATGCGGCAGGCGTCGCCGAGGCTCCGGATAGACCTAGGGAATGCATGGCCGACGATACCACGCCGACCGAGTACGAGTGGACACTCGCGAGCTTCACCGAAACCATCCACCGGGGCGGCGTCGCCCTGTGGGCATGGTCGCCGAGCCGGCGGTTGGCCCAACTCGACGACCTGTGCCGGGAGTTCTGGGGCACCTCCAAGACCGTCGTTCCCATCGACGAACTTTTTGAGAAGGTGTGCGCCGAGGATCGGCACGGAATGATGCGCGACTGGGATGCGAGCGCGACCGATCCGGGACCCTACAGCTTCGACTTCCGCATCGGGGACGGGGCCGACGCCCGCTGGATCTCGGCACGCGGCGTCGGCGGCGACGCCGGTCAGGTCGGCGAATGGGTGCAGGCCATCTTCCTCGACATCACCGACCGCAAGCGCGCCGAGGAGGCCGAGCACCTTCTGACCGCGGAACTCGAGCACCGGGTCTCGAACATGTTCACCGTGGCCCGGGCGCTCACCGCCATCGTCGCCCGGGACGCCAAGTCGACGCCCAACTTCGCCGAGGATCTCTCCCGGCGGTTCGGCGTCCTGCATGAGGCGACGAGCCTGGCGACGCGCTCGCACAAGCACGACCAGGGTGACGTCAGGCTGCAGGATCTCGCCGAACGGATCCTGTCCCCCTACGGCGATGGAGCCAACATCAGCATCGCGATCGACGCAAGCGCGACCGTGCCCCCAGACCGGGTCAACGATTACGCCATGATCTTCCACGAACTCGCCACCAACTCGGCCAAGTACGGGGCCCTCTCGGGGGGCGGAACCCTGAGGCTGCAGGGTCGCGCCGATGGGCGCGAGATGCGGCTGACCTGGAAGGAAGGCGTGGCTCCGACCAAGGCCGACAAGGCCGACGGGACCGGCTTCGGCTCCCGCCTCCTGCGGCAGACCATCGAACGGAGCCTGCGCGGCCGCTTCCAGCGCAGCATCGACGGGAGCGGACTGCACTTCGAGATGGTGGTCCCGACGGAATAGGGGGCGCATGCCCCGGCGGGGTCGTGGGGATGCCCCCGGCACGACCGGCCACGCCGGCCGATCGTAAGTGCGAACACCGGGGAGACCGCGGCTCCCCCGGTGTCCGCGATGGCTACGCGGTCCTGGCGGTGACCTTGGCGAAGGTGCCCGTGGAGATCTGGTCTTCGAGCTGCGCCTTGAAGTCCGCGATGCCGAGGACCTGGACGGGGTGGCCCGCCTCGTCGAGGAACTCGTAGAGGGCGTCCTCGATGTTGCGGTTGCTGAAGAACACGATGGCGTCCTCGTCGCCGCCCCCCTCCATGTGCGGATCGCCGTTGGCGACGCCCGAGACGTAGCTGCCCGTCGGACGAATTTCCTTCAGGGTTCCGTCCTCGCGGTAGAACCTGAGTTCCCCCTGCATCACCAGGGTCACGTAGGGGCTCTTGTGCCGATGCAGCATCACCCGCTGGTTCGCCGCGAACTTGAACACCACGTCGACGATGCGGTTCTCCTCGTCGACCTTGTAGACGAAGAACGCGATGTGCGGGAGCCAATCCAGGGTCCGCCAGGTGATGTTGCTTTCGTCGAACAGATGGTTGGGCATCTGGTTTCCTCCGGTTCCCACGTCCGACCGGTTTGCGGCCGGCGCACGGCTTTCCGCCGCGTCACGGAGGGTAAGGTAGGGGCGAGGCGCCCGGCGGCGAATCGACGATCCCGGGGCCGGTCGCTCGGGTGTTCCGGCCCGGGCCCGACCGGCGTGCCGTCGGACGACGCCGGAGGCGCGTGGTCGAGCAGGCGACCGTGCCCTCGAGGTTCGGGGTTCAGGCCGTGCGGCCGACCGGGGCCTGCCGCGCTCGCGCCACCGTCAACCACACGGCCGATACGAGAAAGTAGAAGGCGCCGAACGCGGCGTAGGGCGCGATGTCCCTGATCCCCGGCGTCGCGGCGCCCGTCGCCTGTTTGAGGAAGAAGCCGCCGGCGAGGGCCGATTGCGCCCCGCTCAGGACCATCGCCCACTGGGCACCGGCCTTCCAGCGACGCAGGCCGGTGGCGAGTTGCAGCAGCCCGGAGAGAATGGCCCAGGCCCCGAACACCGCCACGACCGCGTGGGGACCCTGCCCGAGCGCGACGGCGACCGCGACCGCGGTGACGACGCTCACGGCTGCATTGCCGGCCTGGCTGGGATTGGACCTGAGGCCGCCGCTGCGCCGCGCATCGAGGAGATTGGCCGCCGCATCCCATGCCGGGTAGGCGACCAGCAGGATGGCGATGCCCGCCGGCAGGCCCTCGCCGAGGGTGAACGCGGCTGCGACCCAGGCGGCGGCAACCCCGGCCCGCAGGACATAATAAAACCTCAGCCAGCGTGCGTCGGTGTGGTGTGTCATCTCTTTGTCCTCAACTGTAGAAATGCCGTGACCCCGTCGGGCCGCCGTGACGGCGGATCGGCAGACCCGTCGATCATGCGGGGAGAGGCCGGGATGGAGATCCGATCCCGCGAAAAAGGGCTGTTTCCCCATGGGGATGCGCCCCTCCATGGCGGTCTGAGTACAGCCCCCGATCGGCCGGTGACATGACGGAAACCCGGGAGAACTTGACCGATCTTCCGGATGATGGTCCGCGCGGTGCAGCAACGGACGATCTGCTCTCACACGTCCTGGCGCAGATCCGCCTCACCGGGGACCATGTCGATTCCCGGACCGTCGCGCAGTCGGAGCGGCTGAATCTGGAGGCTGGGGCGGCCCATATCCTCATCGTCGCCGAGGGCGCGCTCCACGTCGGTGGGGGCGACCTCGGACCCGTCTCCATCGACACGGGCGATCTCGTGCTCCTGCCCCGCGGCCCGGGCGCATCGCGCCTCGTGGCGTCCGGGGGCGACGCGCGGGTCATCGTCTGCCGGTTCCGCTTCGACCCCTACAGCCTGCGGGGCATGATCTCCGCCCTGCCGCGCTGCCTCCACATCCAGCGTGCCCAGGGTGCGGAATGGCTCGACGGCATGGTCCACTTCATGATGCGCGAAACCGTCGACGCGCAGCCCGGCGCGGCCCTGATGATCTCCCGAATCATCGATCTGCTCGTCATCCGCACGCTTCGGACCTGGGTCCACCTCGGGCATACGTCAGGGTGGTTGGGCGGCCTGTCCGATGCGCGCATCGCGCGGGCGCTCAAGGTCATGCACAGGAGACCGACGCAACCCTGGAGCCTCGACGCGTTGGCCGAGGTCGCCGGCATGTCCCGTTCGAGCTTCGCCGAGCGGTTCACCGAACTCGTCGGCCGGGCACCGCTGCGCTACCAGAACGAATGGCGGCTCGGCCTCGCCCGCGACATGCTGAGGCGGCGCGACGCGCGCGTCGGCGAGATCGGGCTCCGGGTCGGCTACGAGTCCGAGGCCGCGTTCAGTCGCGCCTACAAGGCGTTGTTCGGACATTCGCCGCGCGACGAAGCGTGAGATCGCCGCAGGTTCCCGCTCCGGGCACACCGGGTCAGCGGGCGTTCCGCGAAAACCCCTTGGTCCGAAGCGTGATGCGCGTCAGCTCGGACGGAGGACCCAGCCTCAGGGCGAAGCCCGGCCACAGCCCCGTGCCGTTGTTGACGTAGAGGGTCATCCCGCCGACCGCGTAGGCGCCCGAGACGAACCCGTTGTTCGCCCGTGCCACCAGGCGGTCGAGGCCCCGGATCATCCCGCCATGCGTATGCCCGGAGAGCTGCAGGGCCACGCCCCGCGCGGCCGCCCGGCCCGCATCCCTCGGCTGATGGTCGAGGAGAACGATGGGGACGTTCGGCGGCGCACCGGCCAGGGCCGCATCGAGGTCGTGGACCGGCTGGCCGGACTGCGACGCCGACAGGTCGGTGACGCCGGCCAGCACCACGGCATCGGCACCGCGCCGCAGGAGCGTATGCCGGTTTTCGAGCACGCCCATGCCGAGCCCGGCATAGTGACGCATCCACGCCGCGTATTCGAAGAAGTATTCGTGGTTGCCGGGGATCACCCAGACGCCGTCCGGGGCATGCAGCCCGCGCAGGGGCGCCACGTCGGCGCGCCGCGATGCCAGGGACCCGTCGATGAGGTCGCCGGTGACCACGACGAGGTCGACGCCGAGGGCGTTGGACCGCGCCACCACCTCCCGCGCCCATGCCTCCGGAAACAGGCGGCTGAGATGCAGGTCCGTGAGTTGGAGCAGGGTGTAGCCGTCGAAGCCGGCCGGAAGGTCGGCGATCTCGACGGTGACGTCCTTGAGCGGCGGCACCCGCACGGCCTGCTGCACCGCCACCGCCGCCAGGAGCATGGCCAGGGCCGCCTCGGCGTAGCGCCACCCGGTGGGAATCGCCCAGCCGCCACCGGGCAGGAGCTTCGAGGCCAGGGCCACGACGTCGAGGGTGAGCTGCATGGCCGCCAGGAGGACGATCGCGCCGAAGGCCCAGTTGAACAGCACGATCAGCCCGCGCGGGAATTCGGGCGCGAACACCGAGCCGGACGAGAGGCGGCTCCACAGGTGATACTGCGACGCGATCAGCAGGAGGATCGCGACGATCGCCTTCACGGCGAGCGGCCAGGGCAGCGGCCACAGCACCCGGGTGACGACGTACAGGCAGGGCAGGCCGAAGATCAGGTGGAACATGCTCGCAGTTCGGCGACGGTGGACGACCGGTACGGGGCCGATCCGGCTCCCGGATCGCCCGAGGCCCTATCACCGACCGCGTGCCGAGGGATGCGTCGATCCACTTCCACGGCGCCGTCAGGTGCCGCCGAGCACACCCGCACGCGTGGTCGACGGTGTCCGCCCATCCGGGTCGCGCGGCCCGCCCGGTGACGAGAATCCGCATGGACGACCGGATTTGGTTTATCCTGTTCGGGGTCGGGCTTGTTCGGGGTCGGGCTTGCCCGGCCGATCACCTGCACCGGCCCGCGGCGGCTCTCGACCAAGCCGGCATCGGTGACCTGGGTCACAGCTGGTCCGACCGGTGATCCATACCCTCGTCGCCACTGAACAAAACCCGTCCGGCATCACCGTGAGGAAGCACAGGCTTTCGACGGGCCAGGGCGAAACATCGGGAGACACCATGCGCCGCCTCGCCCCCCTTCTGCTCGCCACCGTCCTTCTGGCCGCCCCGGCCCATGCCGAGCAGGATCTGCTGCTGGGCGCCGACATGGGCTCGGCCGCGATGACGACGGCCGAAATGACCCGCGGCGATGTGGAGGCGCTGATCGCCGAGGCGGACGGCAAGCCCATCGACCTCAGCGACAGGGCCCTCGCCGGCCTCGACCTGTCCGGCCTGAACCTCAGGGGCGCGAACCTGCGCACCGCCCGCCTCAACAAGGCCAACCTGCGCGGCGCCGACCTGACCGGGGCGAACCTGGAGCAGGCCTGGTTCATCAAAGCCGACCTCTCGGGGGCCAAGCTCGTCGGCGCCAAGATGTTCGGCATCACCGCGCGCGACGCCAACCTCAGCGGGGCCGACCTCAGCCGCTCCATGCCCATCGGCGACTTCAAGGGGGCCAACATGGCCGGGGCGACGCTGGTCGACCTCAAGGGCGGCGCCGACATCAAGAACCAGTCCATGGGTCTGATGCGGGCCGTGTTCGTCTCGGTGAACCTCAAGGGCGCCAACCTGAAGGGGGCGAACCTCGGGCGCTCGCGCCTGGAATACGCCGACCTCACCGACGCCGACCTCACCGACGTGGTGCTGATGGGCTCGGACCTGTCCGGAGCGAACCTCACCGGCGCGACCGTGTCGGGCGCCAACTTCAAGAACGTCGACGTCAGCGGCGCCCGCCTCGTCTCTCTCAAGGGCCAGGACAGCGCCAAGGACTGGTCGTCCCGCGTGAACGTCGACCGCGCCATCACGCAGTCGACCGACTGACCCTCGTCGCCCCGCATGGACGCCCCATCGGGTGTCAGATGCGGAGCGCCTCGCGCTCCATCGTACCGGCGAGCCGGGGATCGGCGGCGACCGGGAACGCCTGCGGTCCCGGTCCATTGCCATCGGGCGATGGGTGGGGGCGAAGTGAGGTGGCGGTCGTGCGTAAGCTGATCCTGAAGGCGATGAGGTGAGCGGCTCGACCGAGGTCGTGCTGGCGGGCGGGACCGGGGGTCTCGGCCTGCGGATCGCGCGGGCGCTTCGGCAACGCGGTGCGGGCGTGAAGGCGGTCGTGCGGCGCGGCACGGCGGCCGATCGGGTCTCGGCCCTGCGGACGTCCGGGGTGCGCGTCGTCGAGATCGACCTCGACGACCTGTCTCAGGTGACGGCGGCCTGCGTCGGCACGGACTGCGTCGTGTCGGCCCTGAACGGGCTGCGTCCGACGATCCTCGGCACGCAGTCGGTGCTTCTGCAGGCCGCCGTCGCGGCCGGGGTGCCCCGGTTCATCCCCTCGGACTTCTCCCTGGACTTTTCGCGGACGCCCCCGGGGTCGAACCGCAACATGGACCTGCGACGGGAATTCGCGAAAAACCTCGACGGGGCGCCGATCCGGGCGACGTCGATCCTCAACGGCGCCTTCATGGACATGCTGACCGGGCAGGCGCCGTTCATCCTGTTCGGTCCGCGTCGGGTGATCCACTGGGGCGATGCGGACGAGGCCGTCGACTTCACGACGATGGACGACGTGGCGGCCTACACGGCGGCCGCGGCGATGGACCCGACCACGCCGCGGTGGCTGCGGATCGCCGGCGAGGTGACGAGCCCGCGCAGCCTGGCGGCGGCGGCAAGCGACGTTGTGGGCAAGCCGTTCAGGACCTTCCGGGTGGGCGGCATCGGGGTGCTGGAAGCGATGATCAAGGTCGCCCGGCTCGTGGCGCCCGGAAAGGGCGAGGTCTTCCCGCCGTGGCAGGGCATGCAGTACATGCGGGACATGTACAGCGGCGACGGCAAGCTCGCCCCCCTCGACAACGACCGGTATCCCGGGATGCCATGGACCGGGGTGCGGGAGGTGCTCGCGATGCGGTGACGGGGGCGGTGCGCCTGAGCCCGCGTATCGGCGACCCGGGGAGCGAAGGCGGCCGTTGCCGAAACGACCGCACCGGCGCGAAACGACGGCATCGGCCGGGTCAGGACCGGCGCCCCTGCCGCGCCAAGCCCGCGCGCAGCGCCCGTGCGACCTGGCGGGCCGAGTAGGGTTTGCGAACGAGGTCGAACCCGTGGGTGTCGTCCCGCGCCAGCACGTCGCTGTATCCGGTGGTGAGGATCACCGGCATCCCCGGGTGCTGCGCCCGCAGGCGCCGTCCGAGCTCGACGCCGCCCATGCCCGGCATCACCACGTCGGAGAACACCGCGTCGAAGCGGGACGGGTCCCGCTCCATCTCGACCAGCGCCGCCTCGGCGTTGTGGGCCCAGACCGTGGTATGGCCGAGATCTTCCAGGAGCTGCATGCAGAAGCGCCCGACCTCGAGGTTGTCCTCGACCACGAGAACCCGCAGGCCGGGTTCCCCGGTCCGCTCCTCGGGCGCATCGCCGTCCCGCGCCTCTGCCCGGCCGGGTGCGTCGACCTCGGGCAGGTAGAGGGTGAAGTGCGTGCCGCGCCCCACCGCGCTCGTCACGTCGACGTCGCCGCCGGACTGCTTGGCGAAGCCGATGACCTGGCTGAGGCCGAGGCCGGTTCCCTTGCCCACGGCCTTCGTCGTGAAGAAGGGTTCGAAGATCCGCGCCAGCAGGTCCGGGGCGATGCCGGCGCCCCCGTCCGCAACGGACAGGGCCACGAAGGGCGCGGAGGCGGCGGCATGGCCACGGATGGCGGGAAGGCCGACCCCGCAGGCGAGCGTCAGGGTCAGCGTGCCCTCGCCGTCCATGGCGTCGCGCGCGTTCACCACCAGGTTGACCAGGGCGGTCTCGAACTGACTCGGGTCGCACCGCACGTGGCAGGGCTGCGCCGGCACCTCGGTGACGATGCGAATCCGGGCCCCCGTCACCGCATTCAGCATGTCCGAGACGCTGCCGAGGCGCGCGCCGACCTCGAACACCACGGGCGTCAACGCCTGCCGACGGGCGAAGGACAGCAGCTGGCTCGTCAGCTTGGCGGCCCGGTCGACGGTGTCGCTGACCGCCGCGAGGTAGCGGGTGCGGCGCTCGTCGGCGAGGTCGGGCCGCTGCAGGAACTCGACGGACGAGCGGATGATGGTCAGCAGGTTGTTGAAGTCGTGGGCCACGCCCCCGGTGAGCTGACCCACGGCCTCCATCTTCTGCGCATGGTGCAGGGCCTCCTCGGCCCGCGCGAGCCGCTCCTGGGCGCGAATCCGCTCCGAGATGTCCTGGGCGTACTGGAAGGCCCCGATGCGCCGCCCGTCCGGATCGCGCAGGGTGGTGAACTTGAGCTCGTAGCAGGGCCGCTTCCGGTCCGGGTCGCCGAACTCCTCGACGACGGTGAACTCCTCGCCGGCCAGGGCCCGTCCCCAGGTCGCCCGTACGGGATCGGCCAGTTCGGGCCGGTGGGACAGAAGGCCGAGGATGTCGTCGCCCAGATGCGGCCGGACGCCGAACACGGCCTCGAACTCCTCGACCCAGGCCCGGTTGGCGGCCAGGAGCCGAAAGTCGGTGTCGAGGGCGCCGACGAGGGCGTCGGTGGTCTCGAACACGTCGGCCCAGAGCTTGCGCTGGACGAGGACCTCCTCGACGCGCCGCTCCAGGGTCTCGTTCACCTCGCGCAGGCGCGCTTCGGCGAGCTTCTTGTCGTGGACATCCTCGACCACCCCGTACCAGCGCACGATGGCCCCGCCCGCGTTCCGGCGGGGCCGGGCCCGGGCGCGCATCCAGCGATACCCGCCGGTGGCCGCCATGCGCAGGCGATAGTCCACGTCCACCGGCTCGCCGGACGGCAGGCAGGCCGCGAACACCGTCAGGGTCCCCGCCACGTCGTCCGGATGCAGGGCCGCGATCCAGCCGGAGCCGTCCGGTTCGCCCGGCGCCTGCCCGGTGAGGTCGAGCCAGCGCTTGGAGTAGGAGGTGATGTTCCCGTCCGGGTCGCAGGTCCACGGCACCTGCGGGTTGAGCTCGACCGTCTGGCGGAAGTGCTCCTCGCTCTCCCGGAGGGCCCGGTCGCCGAGGACGCGCGCCGTGGTCTCGTTGGTGAAGATGAACAGGCCGGCGACGGCGCCGTCGCGGTCGAGCACCCGCGAGTAGGAGAACGAGAACCAGGTGTCGGCGGCGCCCCGGTCGGTGCCGAGCTTCCAGGGCAGGTCGTCGAAGCGCCGGCTGCGGCCCGCGAAGGCGTCGTCGATGATCGGCTTGGCCTGGTCCCAGGCATCGGCCCAGACCACGTCGAAGCGCTCGCCCATCGCCCAGGCCAGCCGCGGGCCGAGCAACGGGAAATAGGCGTCGTTGAAGAAGAAGTGCAGGTCCGGACCCCAGGTCAGGATCATGCTCTCGGGCGAATTCAGCACGAGGCTGAGGGCCGTCCGGAACTCCGGGGACCAGGTCTCCGGCGGTCCGAGGGGGTGCCCGGTCCAGTCGCGCCCGCGGATCATGCGGGCGGCCTCGCCGCCGCCCGCCAGGAAGGCCAGGCCGTCGCTCACCGGGTCACGCTCCGGCGGCGGTGCGCGGAGGCACGGCGACGCCCGGCGTCTCGGAGATCCCAGGAACGACAGGTCCGCGGAGGGGCATGGGGGCGTGTGGCCTTCGATGTCCGAACTTGCAACGCGGTGACCTGCCGCAAGGCTGCCCCTCCCGAGGGTCGGACGCGGAACGGATGTTTTCGGTGGGACGCGCGATCCCGAACGGGTTCGACGCCGGGTGTGTTCCAGCGCCGGGGACGCGGTCTCGGACCGGGGCGCTGCGCGGGCGAACGGTCCGACGAAATCGTTCCGAAGTCCTTCCGATGTCGTCCCGGACGTCCGACGACGATTCAGCGTCGAGAGGTGCGGGTCGATCATGGCTCGACAAGAAGAGGTGCCCGCGCGCCGAGCGTCCTTTGCCGCCGCAGGGATGGAAATCCAGGGGTCACCCCCCGCGTTGCATCGGACAACGTACACGCATCCCCGCCGTCCGGCCGAATTGTGGGATGTCGCCGAATTGTATTGCTTTCCGCAAGGCGCGCCCCTACCCGGAATACATGACGGCTGGCGGGGTCTGCGATTGAAAAAGCCCCTCGCCATCCGGATCGACGCCGACCTCCTGGCGGCGACTCGGGATTGTGCCCGCCGTGACCACCGCACCCTCACCAACTTCATCGAGACCGCCCTGCGGCGGCGCGTCGAGGAGATGATGGGCGATGCTGCCGAACCGGACACGGCGACGAGCAAGGGACGCAAGGCGTGACGGCAGAGGCATCCATCCCGACATCGCTGGCGAAGGCCCCCACCGGCATCTCCGGCTTCGACGACGTGACCTTCGGCGGCCTTCCCACCGGGCGTCCGACCCTGGTCTGCGGCGGCGCCGGCTGCGGCAAGACCCTGTTCGCGGTCACCTTCCTGGTGAACGGTGCCACCGAGTTCGGCGAGCCCGGCGTGTTCATGAGCTTCGAGGAGCGGGCGGAGGACCTGTCCGCCAACGTCGCCTCCCTCGGCTACGACCTCGACGGTCTGGTGGCGGACGGCAGACTGGCCATCGACTACGTCCGCGTCGAGCGCAGCGAGATCGAGGAGACCGGCGAGTACGACCTCGAAGGCCTGTTCATCCGGCTCGGCCACGCCGTCGATACCATCGGCGCCAAGCGCGTGGTCCTCGACACCATCGAGACGCTGTTCGCCGGCCTGAGCGACGCCGCCATCCTGCGGGCCGAGCTCCGGCGCCTGTTCGGCTGGCTCAAGCACCGCGGCCTGACCACGGTGATCACCGGCGAGCGCGGCGACGGCGGCCTCACCCGCCAGGGACTGGAGGAATACGTCTCCGACTGCGTGATCCTGCTCGACAACCGGGTCGAGGACCAGATCACCACCCGGCGCCTGCGCGTCGTCAAGTACCGCGGCTCCGCCCACGGCACCAACGAGTATCCCTTCCTCATCGACGCGGACGGCATCAGCGTCCTGCCCGTCACCTCGGCCGACCTCGATTACGGCACCTCCGACGACATCGTCCCGACCGGCATCGCCGGCCTCGACGCCATGCTGAGCCCGGGCGGCTTCTTCCGCGGGTCCAGCATCCTGATCTCCGGCGTCGCCGGCACCGGCAAGACCACCATCAGCTCCCACATGGTCGATGCCGCCTGCGCCCGCGGCGAGCGGGCGATGTCGTTCGTGTTCGAGGAGAGCGGCGCCCAGATCTGCCGCAACGCCCGCTCGGTCGGCCTCGACCTGTCCCAGCACGTCGAGGCCGGGCTCCTGCGGTTCGAGGCGGCCCGGCCGACCCTCTACGGCCTGGAGACCCACCTCGCCCGGATGCACCGCGACATCGAGCGGTTCGACCCGAGCCTCGTCGTCATCGACCCGATCTCGGCGCTGCGGGGGCCGGCGACCGAATTGCAGGCCACCCTCCTGCGCATGGTCGACATGCTGAAGGGCCGCGGCATCACGGCGGTGTTCACCAGCCTGCGCACGGACGGGGGCTTCGACGAGCGCGGCGACCTCGGCCTGTCGTCGCTCATGGATGCCTGGATCAAGCTGCTCGACGTCGAGGCCAACGGCGAGCGCTCGCGCACCCTCTACGTGATCAAGGCCCGGGGCATGAGCCACTCGAACCAGGTGCGCGAGTTCCAGATGTCCGCCGCCGGCGTCAGGCTCGTCGACGCCTATGTCGGACCGGCGGGGGTCCTCACGGGGACCGCACGAGTCGTGCAGGAGGCGCGCGAGCAGGCCGAGACCCTCCGGCGTGCGCAGGAAAGCGACCGGCGCAAGCGCGAGGTCGTCCGGCGGCGCGAGGCCATCGAGCGCCAATTGGCCGAGTTGCGCGCCAGCCTCGAAGTCGCGGAGGAGGAAGAGGCCGTCCTGCTCGGCGAGGACGAGAGCCGCGAGGCCCTCCTGGCGACGGAGCGCCGGGCCATCACCCAACGGCGGAGCGCTGCGGAATGAGCCAGGACACGAGCGGCCCGGCCGTGGACCCGTCCACCGGCGACGAGATCGACGGCGGCCCCTACCACATGCGCCTGTACGTGGCCGGCCAGACCACGAAGTCCATGGCGGCGATGGCGAACCTCAGGCGGATCTGCGAGGAGCACCTGCCCGGGCGCTACGACATCGAGGTCATCGACCTGCTGAAGAACCCGCAGCTCGCCGCGGGCGACCAGATCCTGGCCATCCCGACCCTCGTGCGTCGCCTGCCCGAGCCCCTCAAGCGGATCATCGGCGATCTGTCGAACACCGAGAAGGTCCTGGTCGGCCTCGACATCCGGCCGAAGGCCAAGGGGACTTGAGCCCGACCGTCACCCCGGGCCCGCGCTACGTCCTGCGCCTGTTCGTGGCCGGCATGACCCCGCGTTCGCGCCGGGCCATCGAGAACCTGCGGCGCATCTGCGACGGCTCCCTGTCGGGGCGGGTCGATCTGGAAACCATCGACATCTACCAGCAGCCCCACCTCGCGGAGGTGCATCAGGTCGTGGCCGCCCCGACCCTGCTCCGGCTGGAGCCGCTGCCCGTCCGCCGTCTCATCGGCGACCTCTCGGACGAGGCCCGTGTCCTCCGCGGCCTCGAGATCCAACCCGTATCCGATCCCGGACGCGATGAGCGCTGAGCCCCTGCCGGACGATTCCGACCTGAGCGCATCCGAGGTTCGGGTGCTGCTCCGCGACGCGCGCCTGAGGCTGCACGAAGCGGAAGAGACGGTGGCGGCGATCCGGCGCGGCGACTTCGACGCGGTCGTGGTCGAGGGTCCGGAGGGCCGGCGCTACCTCTACACCCTGGAGGACGCGGACAGGCCCTACCGGGTGCTGATCGAGCAGATCCAGGAGGGCGCCTTCACCCTCGGCGCCGATGGCACCGTGCTCTACTGCAACCTCCGCCTCGCCGAGATGCTCGGCGTGCCGCAGGAACGCGTCACCGGCCTCGCCCTGCAATCGTTCGTCCTCCCCGACGATCGGCCCGCCTTCATGCGCCTCCTGGCGGGCGCCTCGGAGGGCGTCGTGCGCGGCGAGATCACCCTGAGGGCCGCGGCGGGGGCGGGGCTTCCGGTCAACCTGTCCCTCAGCCAGCTCCACCGCGAGGAGGTCACCCCCCTTCTCTGCGGCGTGCTCACCGACCTGAGCGAGCAGCGCCTGCACCTGCGCGACCTCGCCGACGCCAACGACCGCCTCCGGACCGAGGGGGCGGAACGCGAGCGCATCGAGGAAGTCCTCCGGCAGGCCCAGAAGATGGAGGCCGTCGGCCAGCTCACCGGCGGCATCGCGCACGACTTCAACAACCTCCTGACCATCATCAAGTCGTCGACGGACCTGCTGCGGCGCCCGGACCTCGCCGAGGACCGGCGCCGGAAATACGTCGACGCCATCGCCGACACCGTCGACCGGGCCGCCAAGCTCACGGGCCAGCTTCTCTCCTTCGCCCGGCGGCAATCCCTCACGCCCGAGGTGTTCGACGTCAACGAGCGGGTCGTCCGCATCACCGACATGCTCGGCACCATCGTGGGCGCCCGCATCCGGATCGAGTCCGTCGCATTCGACGGGCCGTGCCGCGTCGAGGCCGACACCAGCCAGTTCGAGACCGCGCTCGTGAACCTGGCGGTGAACGCCCGCGACGCCATGGAGGGGGAGGGCAGCCTGCGGCTGCGCGTGCATTGCGGCGCCGCGATGCCCGGAATCCGGACCCACCGCGCCGATCCGGGGTCATTCGTCGCCGTCTCCGTCTCCGACACGGGCTGCGGCATCCCCCCGGACCGCATCGGCCGCATCTTCGAGCCGTTCTTCACCACCAAGGCCGTCGGCAAGGGCACGGGCCTCGGCCTGTCCCAGGTGTTCGGCTTCGCCAAGCAGTCGGGCGGGAACGTCGACGTGGCGAGCGTCGTCGGCCACGGCACCACCTTCACCCTGTACCTGCCGCACGTGACCCGCGACGCCCCCGAGGCGGAGGCCGGCGAACGGGCCCCGGTCAGCATGGCCTCCGACGCGGGCGGCGGCCGGCGCGTGCTCGTCGTCGAGGACAACGCCGAGGTCGGGGCCTTCTCGACCCAGCTCCTGCGGGACCTCGGCTACGAGACCACCTGGGCCGCGAGCGCCGAGGAGGCCGTCGCGATCCTGGACGCCGGCGCGGGACGCTTCGACGTGGTGTTCACGGACGTGGTCATGCCGGGCATGAACGGGGTCGAGCTCGGACGCCTCATCCGCGGACGCTGGCGGCACCTGCCGGTGATCCTCACCAGCGGATACAGCCACGTCCTCGCCGAGGACGGGCGGCACGGCTTCGACCTGCTGCGCAAGCCCTACGCCGTCGAGGAGCTGTCGCGGGTGCTGCGCAAGGTGGTCGGCGAACGCCCCGGCGGAGCGGGCGGAACGCCCCCGGCGTAGCTGAGGCGACGGGCCCGGCGTCGCCGCATCGTCCCCGGATCGGGCCGCGACGGCACCACGCACCGCCATCCCCAGGCCGATCGGCAACCGATGTCCGGTCCGCCGGTTGCCCCTGCGGGCCCCCTCGAGTGGCCCGGACGGGAGACGGTCTTGCTTGAGGACGATGAGGCGAGACAGGTCCGGCCCGATCCGGGCGTGCTCCTTGCCGCGGTCGAGGCGACGGGCGAGGCCATCCTCATCACCTCGGCCGAACTCGACGAGCCCGGACCGCGGATCGAGTACGCCAATCCGGCCTTCACCCGCATGACCGGCTACGCGATCCATGAAATTCTGGGCCGTTCCCCCCGCTTCCTTCAAGGTCCCCTGACCGACCGGGCCGTGCTCGACGGGATGCGGGCCGCCTTCCTCGCCGGGGAGCCGTTCCGGGGCGAGGCGGTCAACTACCGCAAGGACGGCACGACCTACGTCGTCGAGTGGCTGATCACCCCCCTGCGCGACGCGGACGGCCGCATCACCCGCTGGGTCTCGACCCAGCGGGACATCACCGACCGGCGCGCCGCCGAGGACCGCCAGGCCCTCATGGTCCGGGAACTCCACCACCGGGTGAAGAACACGCTGGCGACCGTCCAGGCCATCCTCAACGCCAGTCTCCGCTCGGCCGGGGGCCTGGCCGAGTTCCGCCGGGCCTTCACCAACCGGATCGCGTCCCTCGCCCGGACGCACGCCCTCATCACCGAGGATGCCGGCCAGGCCGCCACCTTCGAGGAACTTCTGCGGACCGTGCTGGAGGCCTACGACGAGCCGGGACGCCGGCGGGTGACCCTCGACGGCCCGAGGGTCCTGCTGTCGTCCGATCAGGCGGTGCCCCTGGGGATGGCCCTGCACGAACTGTCCACCAACGCGGTCCGGCACGGGGCGCTGGCCAGCCCGGCCGGCCGGCTCGACGTGCGCTGGTCCCTGGAGGACCGCTCCGGAGAGGACCGTCCCACGGGGCGGGTCCTGCGCTGGACGTGGAGCGAACGCGGCGGATCGCCGGTCTCGCCGCCGGCGCGCGAGGGCTTCGGCTCCCAGCTCCTCAATCGGGTGCTCAAGCTGCAGGTCGGCGCGGAGGTCGACGTCGCCTTCGAACCGGACGGCCTGAGCGTCACCGTCACCCTTCCGCTTCCGGACCGGGGATAGGCTTCCGGACCAGCCGCCCACCGGCGCCGGCCGGTCGTGACCATATGACAAAAAACGACAAAGGTCGGATTGTGGCTCGAAATGGCCCGTGGCATAGGCCGACGACGCCCGACGCGTCGCCGGCCGCGAACCCTCCATCCCATGTCGAGCCATCCCCCCCATCCCTTCGAGGGCAACCTGCTCCTGTCCGCCCTCGCCCCCCGGGACGCGGCGCTGCTGGAGCCGCACGTCGTGCGCCGGGACCATCCCCGCGGGGACACGCTCTTCGAGGTGGATGAAGACGTCTCGCACGTCACGTTTCCCCTCGACCGGACCGTGGCGACCCTCGTCGTGCCCTTGAGCGGGGACAGGACCGTCGAGACCGCCACCGTCGGGCACGAGGGCGCCATCGGCGGCGTGGTCAGCCAGGGCTACCTGCCCGCCTTCACCCGGTGCGTGGTCCTCGTCGAGGGCTCGGCCCTGCGCATGGACGCCGACCGCCTGCGGCAGGCCAAGCAGGACTCGCCGACCCTGAACGACCTGTTCGTGCGCTACGCCGACTGCATGCTCGCCCAGGTCCTGCAGTCGGTGGCCTGCAACGCCGGCCACCCCATCGAGCAGCGCGTGCTGCGCTGGCTGCTGGGCCTGCAGGATCGCCTCGGGACCGACACCCTGCCGGTCACCCAGGCGGTGCTGGGCAACATGCTCGGGGTCGGACGCTCCCACATGACCGGGGTGCTCGCCAGACTGCAGGACCAGGGCCTGATCCATCTCGGCCACGGCCGCATCCACATGCTCGACCGCGCGCGGACGGAGGCGGCCTGCTGCGACTGCCATGCCCGGGTCCGCCGCCATTTCCGGACCGTGCTCGGGGCCGTCTACGCGCCGGACGGCGAGATCGTCGCCGTCGAGGCCACGGAGCCCTGGACGCCGCCGCGGCCACGCGCCGAGGCCATGCTTCCGGACGTCCGGGGCGTATCCCGATGACCGCGTTCCTCGCCGGAGAGGGCGAAATGGCGACGCGGATGCGCGCCTTCGACTGGTCCACGACCTCCCTCGGCAGTCCGGAGGGCTGGCCGGCCGGCCTGCGCACGGCCATCCGCCTGCTGCTCAACAGCCATCACCCCATGCACGTCTTTTGGGGGCCGGAGGCGATCTTCTTCTACAACGACGGATTCGTGCCCTCGGCCGGCCCGGAGCGCCATCCCTCATCCCTGGGGCGACCCGCTTCGGAAAGCTGGGGCGAGATCTGGCCGGTTATCGGGGCGGAGGTCGACAAGGTCCGCGAAGGCGGCGGCCACACCTGGTACGAGGACCGGCACGTGCCGATCCTGCGCGAGGGCCGTCTGGAGGATGCCTACTGGACCTACGGTTTCAGCCCCATCGACGACGAGACGTCGCCGGACGGCATCGGAGGGGTCATCTCGATCCTCACGGAGACCACCCGGCGCGTGGGGCTGGAAAGCAGCCTGAACGGGGTCAACCGCACGCTCAGGGCCGAGGGTGAACGCCTTCGCGAAATGTTCGAGCAGGCCCCGAGCTTCATGGCGGTGCTGCGCGGGCCGGACCACCGCTTCGCGTTGACCAACGATGCCTATCGGCGCCTCATCGGCGGTCGCGACGTGGTCGGCCTCACCGTCCGCGAGGCGCTCACCGACATCGACGGGCAGCCGTTCTTCGATCTGCTCGACCGGGTCCATGCCACCGGCGAGCCGTTCGTCGGACGCGGCGTCGAGATCTGGCTGGAGCGCACGGCCGGGGCCGCGAGCGAGCGGCGCGTCCTCGACTTCATCTACCAGCCGATCCGCGACGGGGCCGGGACCGTGACGGGCATCTTCGTCGAGGGCACCGACGTCACCGAGATGCATGCGGCGACCGAGGATCTGCGCGAGCGCGAGCAGCGCCTGAGCCTCATCGTCGAGGCGGCCACGGACTATGCCATCCTGACCCTGGACGGCCGGCGGGTGGTCACGAGCTGGTCCGCCGGCGCGGCGCAGATCTTCGGCTACGCCGCCGGGGAGATCGTCGGGCGCAGCGCCGACGTGCTGTTCACGCCGGAGGATCGCGCCGCCGGCCGACCGGCCGGGGAACTCGCCGATGCGCGCGCGAACGGCCGGTCGCCGGATATCCGCTGGCACGCGCGCAAGGACGGCGGGCGGGTCTTCCTCAACGGCTCGATGCGGGTGCTGCGCGACGCCGCCGGACGGGAACTCGGATTCCTCAAGATCGCCCGCGACGAGACCGAGCGACGGCGGGTCGAGGAGGCGATGCGGCAGGGCGAGGAGCGCTTCCGGACCATCCTCGATACGGTCCAGGCGGCCTTCGCCATCGTGCAGGTCAAGTTCGATGCCGACGACGTCCCGGTGGACTACCGGTTCGTCGAAGCCAATCCCGCCTTCGAGCGCGAGGCCGGCGTCAACCTTCGCGGCAAGTGGGTGACCGAGTTCGCCCCCGACCTGGAGCGCTTCTGGTTCGAGACCTACGGCCGCGTCGCGCGGACCCGGCAGCCCGAGAACTTCGAGAGCTACGCCAAGGCGTTCGGGCGCTGGTTCGACGTCCGGGCGGTCCCCGTCGGGGACGCGGCCGATCATCAGATCGCGCTCATCTTCAACGACGTCACCGAACGGCGGGATGCCGAGGAACGCCTTCGCGCCAGCGAGGCCCGCGCGCGCGAGAATGCGGAGCGGGTCCAGCTCGCCCTCGCCGCTGGCGCGATCATCGGGACCTGGCACTGGGACCTGCCCACCGACCGCTTCACCGTCGACGAGGCCTTCGCGCGCGCCTTCGGCCTGGACCCGGCCCTCGGTCGGGAAGGGATTCCCCTCGCCCGCATCGTCGAGACCGTCCACCCCGAGGACCAGGCCGGCTTGGCGCAGGCCATCGCCGCGGTCATCGCGCAGGGGGGCGCCTACGCCCATCAGTACCGCACCCGGCGCGCGGACGGGCACTACTACTGGCTGGAGGCCAACGGCCGCGTCGAGCACGCGCCGGACGGCACGCCGCTGACCTTTCCCGGCGTCCTCCTGGACGTGAACGACCGGCGCGCCATCGAGGCGGAGCGCGACCGTGCCGCCGCGGAACTGCGGGTGCTGAACGAGACCCTCGAGCAGCGCGTGTCCGAGCGGACCGCCGAGCTGATGACCGCCGAGGAGGCCCTGCGCCAGAGCCAGAAGATGGAGGCCGTCGGGCAGCTCACGGGGGGCGTGGCCCACGACTTCAACAACCTGCTGACCATCATCCGCTCGTCGGTGGATTTCCTGCGTCGGCCCGAACTTCCCGATGCGCGCAAGCAGCGCTACCTCGATGCGGTGTCGGAGACCGTCGACCGCGCCGCCAAGCTGACCGGGCAGCTCCTGGCCTTCGCCCGGCGCCAGGCCCTGAAGCCGGAGGTGTTCGACGTGGGCGCCAAGGTGCGCGGGGTGAGCGACATGCTCGATACGGTGACGGGCGCGCGCATCCGCGTCGCGACCTTCGTCCCGGATCACCCCTGCTTCATCCGCGCCGACCTCAGCCAGTTCGAGACCGCCCTGGTCAACATGGCGGTGAACGCCCGCGACGCCATGGACGGGGTGGGGACGCTGACCCTGCGCCTCGCCGGCAATGTCCCGATGCCGGCGATCCGGGGCCATGCCGGCTCCCTGAGCCCCTTCGCGGCGGTCTCCGTCACGGACGAGGGCACGGGCATCGCCGTGGACCAGCTCTCGAAGATCTTCGAGCCGTTCTTCACCACGAAGGAGGTCGGCAAGGGCACGGGCCTCGGCCTGTCCCAGGTGTTCGGCTTCGCCAAGCAATCGGGCGGCGACGTCGACGTCGCCAGCGAGGTCGGACGCGGGACCACGTTCACCCTCTACCTCCCCGAGATCGAGGTCGAGCCGGTGGCGGCGCAGGCCGTCGATCCAGACAGCCTGCTCGCGCCGGTGGGAACGGGGCAACGCGTGCTGGTGGTCGAGGACAACGTCGAGGTCGGCCGGTTCTGCACGCAGATCCTCGACGACCTCGGCTACGTGACGGCCCTGGCGGCCAACGCCGAGACGGCTTTGGAGCTGCTCGGCGCGGACGGAAACGGGTTCGACGCGGTGTTCTCGGACGTGGTGATGCCGGGCATCGGCGGGGTCGCCCTGGCGCGGGCCCTGCGCGACAGGCTCCCGGGCCTGCCGGTGGTCCTGGCGTCGGGCTACAGCCACGTCCTCGCCAGCGGCGACGATCACGGGTTCGAGCTGCTCCACAAGCCCTACTCGGCCGAGCAATTGGCCCGCGTGCTTCGCCGCGTCACCGCCAAGCGGCGTATGGTCCCATCGCGGGAGGCGGAGGCGTGAGGCCGTTCCGGGACCTGGCGATGCCGAACGGGACGGGGCCGGCGAAGGCCGGCGGCAGGGGCCGGCCATGTCCCTGACCACCCGCATCCTGCTCCTCGTCCTGCTCGCCCTGGCGCCCGCCCTCGCCATCCAGGGCTACAACGAGCACGCCCTGCGCGCGTCGCGGGACGACGCAGTGCGGGCAGACACGATGGCCACCGCCCGCACCGTCGCCGAGGACCTCGCCCAGGTCGCCGAAACCCTCCGGCAGGCCCTGAACTTCGTCGCCCAGGACGCCTCGATACGGGCCCTGGAGCCCGCCGGCTGCACCGAGTACCTGCGCCGGGCCGTCCTCGACAATCCGCACCTCGCGGTCCTGGCCCTGACCCGGCCGGACGGCACCGTCGTCTGCAACAGCGTCGGCTCCGCCGCCGGCGCCTACGCGGTTCCCGACCGGGCCTACCAGCGCCGGGCCGTCGCGGAGAACGCCTTCGTGATGGGCACCTACGCCCGCGGCAATGCCTCCCGCAGGGACTCGCTCCACTTCGCGCAGCCCCTGCACGACGCGGATGGCGGGACGGTGGGCGTCCTCGCCGCGGCGGTCGACCTCGGCTGGCTCGACGGCTACCTGCGGCGGAACCTGCGGCTGCCCAGCACCTCCGTCACCGTGGCGGATGGGGACGGCACCATCCTGGTCCGCTACCCGGACGGGGCCGGCTGGGTCGGGAAGGCGGTCCCGCCGGAGCGCCAGCGCATCCTCCTGACCCGCGGCGAAGGCGTGCGCGTCGATTTCGGCATCGACGGCCGCGAACGCGTCCTCGCCAACGCCCGACCCGTGGGCACGGCCTCGGCCGCCTGGGTCACGGTCGGCCGCGACCGGGACGTCGCCTTCGCGGATGTCGACGCCGCCAGCCGGCGGGGGCTGGTGCTGATCGCCCTCGGGGCCGTCCTCGCCGTCGCGGCCGCCCTCCTGGCGGGGCGCGCCTTCATCCGGCGTCCCTTCGACCGCCTGCTGCGGACGGCGGCGCGGTGGCAGGCCGGCGACCTCGCCGCCCGCAACGGCCTCGAGGGGAGCGACGAGTTCGGCCGCCTCGGGCGCAAGCTCGATGCCATGGCGGCCACCCTCCAGCGCAACGAGACCGAGCTCCGCGAGGAGATCCGCAACGGACGCGCCATGCAGGAGCGTCAGGTCACGATGCTGCACGAGCTGAACCACCGGGTGAAGAACACCCTCGCCACGGTCCAGGCCCTGGCGCGGCAATCGACGCGCGGGGGCGATGCGCCCGGCGAGAGGCTCGAGGCCCGCATCCTCGCCCTGTCGAAAACCCACGACCTGCTGACGCAGGACGACTGGTCGGGCGCGCCCTTGCGCGCGGTGCTGGAGAACGAGATCGAACCCTACCGCGGCAGCGATGTCCGCTTCGTCATCGACGGCCCCGACGTCGACCTGCCGCCCCGCCACGTCCTCTCCCTCGGCATGACCCTGCACGAACTCGTCACCAACGCCGCCAAGTACGGCGCGCTCTCCGTGCCCGGCGGCGAGGTCCGGGTCGCCTGGTCGGTCGCCGGCGGCGAGGGCGGCGACCGGCGCCTGCGCCTCGACTGGATCGAGGCCAACGGGCCCCCGGCCGTTCCGCCGGAGCGTCGCGGCTTCGGCACGCGCCTGATCACCGTGAGCGTCGAGCGCGAGCTCGACGGACAGGTGACCCTCGATTTCGCGAAGGCCGGCCTGCGGGTCGGCGTGGACGTGCCCCTGACCGGAACCGGTGCCGTCCACCTGAGCCCGCTGGCCACCACCCATTGACCGCGACGCCCGGCCCGGTGCCGTCCCCAACTGGCAAGGTCCGGAGCAGGGTGCCGGACACCGCGGGAGACCCGGGCGGGCGGGAACCGTCGCGGCATGTCACGCCCCGCCGGAGACGCGGTGCCCTCGGCGATGAAACGGGGCCGCGTACCCCCGGGACTGGACAAGGGTGCCCGGATGCGATTGCCTCCGGGTTCGGCATCCCATCCAGAGGACCCCTTCCGGCCGCCCAAGCCCACCCTTCACATGGATCGCGCCACGATGAGCGATGAGGAGGTCGAACGCCTTCGCGCCCTCGACCGTTACCGACTGCTGGACACGCCGCGCGAGCAGGACTTCGACGAGATCGCCGAGGCCGCCGCCGATCTGTGCGAGACGCCCATCGCAGTGGTCAACCTCGTCGGCGACGGGCGCCAGTTCTTCAAGGCCGAGGTCGGCCTCGGCGTGCGCGAGACGCCCCTGGAGAGCTCCTTCTGCCGGCAGGCCCTCCTCCAGGAGGAGTTCCTTTGCGTCCCGGACGCGCGCCGCGACCCGCGCTTCGAGGGCAATCCCCTCGTCACCGGCGATCCCGGCCTGCGCTTCTACGCCGGCGCCCTGCTGAGGACGGCGGACGGTCATCCCGTCGGCACCGTCTGCGTCCTCGACACCAAGCCGCACGACCTCACGGAGCGGCAGCGCAAGGGTCTGATGCGCCTCGCCCGGCAGGCCATGGGGCAGATGGAGCTGCGCCGCTCCCTCCGGGAGCAGGCGGAGCAGCGCCTGCTCAACGAACGCATCCTCGACGGCGCCAGCGACTACGCCATCGTCGCCACCGATCCGGAGGGACGCGTCACCCGCTGGAACGCCGGCGCCGAGCGCATCATGGGCTGGAGCGAGGCCGAGATGCTGGGCCGGCCGGTCGACGCCTTCTTCACGCCGGAGGACCGCGCCGACGGACGGCCCGCGACCGAGATGGCACTCGCGCGGGATCGCGGGCGGGCCCCGGACGAGCGCTGGCACCTGCGCCGGGATGGCAGCCGGTTCTGGGCATCGGGCGAGATGATGCCCCTCCGGGACCAGGGCGGCGACATGATCGGCTTCCTCAAGATCCTGCGGGACCGCACCGCGGAGCGCGAGGCCGGGGCCGCCCTGCAGGCGAGCGAGTTGCGCTACCGCTCCCTCGTGGAGGTCAGCCCGCAGGTGGTCTGGTTCGCCGACGCGGACGGGGCGGTCTCCTACTGCAACGCCTACTGGTACGACTACACCGGCCTGCCGGCCGGCGAGACCGGGGAGGCGAGCTGGATGGGGGTGATCCATCCCGATCATCGCGCGGCGACCCGCGCCGCCTGGCTGACGGCGGCGGCGGGCGGCCAACCCTACGAGGTCGAGTTCCCCCTGCGGCGCTTCGACGGCGAGCACCGCTGGTTCCTCTCCCGGGCCCAGCCGGTGCGGGACCGGGATGGAACACTGCGCAGCTGGATCGGCACGTCCCTCGACATCCACGAGCGCAAGATCGCCGAGCAGCGCTTCCAGGCCCTGACGACCCTGGCGCCGGCCGTCATCTGGTTCGGCAACCCGGACGGCAGCCTGAGCTACCTCAACGACCGCTGGTACGCCTATACCGGCCAGACCCCCGAGCAGGCCCTGCCGCTCGGATGGGGCGAGGTGATCCATCCCGAAGACCTGCCCGGGCTGCTGCAGGCCTGGGACCATGCCCGCATGCACGCCGTGGTCTACGACACCGAGGCCCGGCTGCGCCGCCACGACGGGGCGTACCGCTGGTTCCTGATCCGGGCCGAGCCCATGCGCGACGGCGGCGGGCGCGTCGTCGGCTGGCTCGGCAGCAACAGCGACATCCACGACCGCAGGCAGGCCGTGGAAGACCTGCGCGGCACCCGGGAACAGCTGCGCTTGGCCGTCGAGGCCACCGGGACCGGCATCTTCGATTACGACCTCGTCGCCGATGTGCTCAAGTGGGACACCCGCACCCGCGCCTTCTTCGGGCTCGGACCGGACGATCCCGTCAACCTCGAGGTCTACCTCGCCCGCCTGCACCCGGACGACCGCGAACGGGCCGACCGGGCCGTCGGCGCCGCCCTCGATCCCGCCGGCGGCGGCACCTACGACATCACCTACCGCACCATCGACCCGAACAGCGGGATCGAGCGCTGGGTCTCGGCCCGGGGCCAGACGCTGTTCGACGGCGACCGGCCGATCCGCCTCATCGGCACGGCGCGCGACGTCACCGAGAGCCGGAGGGCGGAGCAGGTCCTGCGGGAGACCGAGGAGCGCTATCGCCTCGCCGCCCGCGCCACCAACGACGCGATCTGGGACTGGGACCTGACCACCAACCACGTCCTGTGGAACGAGGCGCTCCAGACCGCCCACGGATACCGGCCGGAGGCGGTGGAGCCCACCGGCGACTGGTGGATCGACCACATCCATCCCGACGACCGGGCCCGCATCGACGCCTCCATCCACGCGGTCATCGACCGGACCGGCACGACCTGGACCGACGAGTACCGCTTCCGCCGGGCCGACGCCTCCTTCGCCGACATCCTCGACCGCGGCTACGTCATCCGGAACGATCAGGGGCGTGCGGTGCGGATGATCGGCGCCATGCTCGACATCAGCGAGCGCAAGCGAGCCGAGGAGCACCAGCGCCTGCTGACCGGCGAACTGCAGCACCGGGTCAAGAACACCCTCGCCATGGTTCAGGCCATCGCCAGCCAGACCTTCCGCAACGCCGCCGACCTGGAGGCCGCCCGCGAGGCGTTCTCGGCGCGCCTGATCTCCCTCGGGCGGGCGCACGACATCCTGACCCAGTCGAGCTGGACCCAGGCGCCCATCGCCGACGTGGTGGACGGCGCCCTGGCGGTCCACCGCGGCGAGGCGGCGTCGCGCATCCGCGCGAGCGGTCCCAACGTGCCCCTCTCCGCCAAGGCCGCCCTGGCCCTGGCCCTCGCCCTGCACGAGCTCGCCACCAACGCCACCAAGTACGGCGCCATCGCCAACGAGGCCGGCACCATCGACCTGCGCTGGCACGTCGTCCACGAGGGCGTCGCACCCCGCTTCTGCATGACCTGGTCGGAGCAGGGCGGCCCGCCCATCCTGGTGCAGCCCTCGCGCCGCGGTTTCGGATCGCGGCTGATCGAGCGCAGCTTCGCGGCCGAGGTCGGCGGCGAGGTCAGGTTGACCTACGCGCCGACGGGCCTGACCTGCCGCCTGGAGGCGTCGCTGGCCTCCATGCAGGAAGCGAGTGACGAGGCGGCGGCCTGACGGCGCGACCCGGCTCCTTCGACCTCCGGGCCGAAGCGCGGAGACGTGCCGGCGCGGGGACGGCCCCGGAAGGCATCCGACGCGCCGTGGCCGTGCCGGACGGGACCGGCGGTTCGGCGGGCGCCCTGCGATCTAGGCGGTTCCGTTGCCGCCCGTGGCGCCGTAGACCTCGCCGGTGACGAAGCTCGCCTCCTGGGAGGCCAGGAACACGTAGATCGGCGCCAGTTCGACCGGCTGACCCGGCCGGCCAAGGGGCACGTCCGACCCGAATTGTTCGACCGCCTCCTGCGGCTGCCCGCCGGAGGGCTGCAGGGCGGTCCAGAACGGGCCGGGGGCCACGGCGTTCACGCGGATGCCCTTCGCGATGGACTGCTTGGCCAGGGCCTTGGTGAACGCGATGATGCCGGCCTTGGTGGTCGCGTAGTCGACCAGGATCTTGGGCGGGCTGTAGGCCACCACGGACGCCGTGTTGATGATGGACGCGCCGGCCGGGAGCAGGGGCATCGCCGCCTTGGTGATCCAGAACATGGCGTAGAGATTGGTCTTCAGCGTCAGGTCGAACTGCTCGTCCGAGATGTCGCCGATGTCCGTCTGGTTCGTCTGCTTGCCGGCGTTGTTGACGAGGATGTCGAGGCCGCCGAGGGCGACCACGGCCTTGTGCACAAGGGTCTCGCAGAACGCCCTGTCGGTGATGTCACCGGGCAGCAGGACCGCCTTGCGACCCTCCGCCTCGATCAGCTTGGCGACCTCGTGCGCGTCGGGCATCTCGGCCTCGACGAAGCTCAGGGCGACGTCGGCCCCCTCGCGGGCGAACGCGATGGCGGCGGCGCGACCGACGCCGCTGTCGGCCCCGGTCACCAGGGCCTTCCGGCCCGCCAGGCGGCCATGGCCGCGGTAGCTCGTCTCGCCGTGGTCCGGCTTCGGGTCCATCGCCCCGGCCAGCCCCGGTGCCGCCTGCGGCTGCCGCTTGAACGGCGGCTGCGGGTACTGGGTGCGGGGGTCCTGCATGGTCAGGCGATGGGTCGCGGCATCCGTCATTCTGAAATCCTGAAGGGGTCGGCCGGGGCTCGTCGGCCGCGGGAGGGCGTGAGCGGGTCATGCCCGAACCTGTGAGAATCCCGCCGCCGTGACGAGGGTTCCCGTTCGCGGGGCGCGCGCCATCGTCACCCGCCGGTGGTCCATGACGCCGGGGCATGGGGACGGGGCATGGG